>JAJYXU010000183.1 GCA_021801605.1 Bacteroidota bacterium | reverse complement strand
TTGCACCTGCCTACCGAGCGTGTTGCAGAACTTGTCATTCTGAATGAATCCGGCATTAGCCGGAGAAATGAAGAATCTCTATGCTAATAATCGCACTAATTCTAAATTTAAGTGTGCGATTCTTCGCTCGTAGACTCGCTCAGAATGACATATTCGAGTTGTGCAACAGACTCTACCGGCAGGTAGGTTCTCTGCGTTAAATTTTTACAAAAGATAGTTTTAGAACCAGCCTTAATAAATTTCTTCGTGATCGTGTTCTAAATCGTAATCATAATCTTTAAGTCGAGCAAGATCATGAGCAAGACAGAAATTTTATTTCATGCTCTTGATCTTTTCTACACGTCATCATTCAAAGCTTCAACTCCGGGTAATACTTTTCCTTCTAAAAATTCCAATGAAGCACCGCCGCCTGTTGAAACGTGAGAGACTTTATCATCAAGTCCGGCTTTTTTAATTGCCGCCGCAGAATCACCGCCGCCAATAATTGTTATTGCGCCGTTTGTTGTTGCATCAGCTAAAGCTCCGGCAATTTCATCAGTTCCTTTCGCAAAATTATCAAATTCAAAAACTCCCATCGGTCCATTCCAAATAATTGTTTTGCTGGAAAGGATTATTTTTTTGAATTCTTCGATTGTCTTTGGCCCAATATCTAAGCCCATCTCATCGGAAGAAATTTTATCTGCATCAACAACTGTTGAAGGAGATTCGTTCTTAAATTCAGCAGCTACAACATTATCTTTAGGCAACAATACTTTTGCATTGGAAGTTTTAAATTTTTCCAGCATCTGTTTTGCAATATCTATTTTCTCGGCTTCCAGTAAAGATGACCCGATTTCATATCCCATGGCTTTATAAAAAGTATAAGCCATTCCGCCGCCAATTAAAAGATTATCTACCTTCGGCAATAGATTGTCTATGACATCAATCTTACCGGAAATTTTAGAACCGCCAAGAATTGCAGTAAACGGACGAACCGGATTTGCAATTGCATCGCCCAGATAATCGAGTTCTTTCTGCATTAAATATCCCGCAGCGCAAACTTTAATAAACTTTGTTACACCCTCGGTAGATGCATGAGCGCGGTGCGCACTTCCAAAAGCATCATTGATATAAACATCGCCAAGTTCTGCAAGCTGTTGGGCAAATTCAGGTGTGTTCTTTTCTTCTTCAGGATGAAAGCGTAAATTTTCAAGAAGCAATACCTGCCCGTCTTGCATCGAATTAACAATTGCTTTTACTTGATCGCCAATACAATCGGGTGCAAACTTTACATCCATATCGAGCAATTCGCCAAGACGAACAGCAACCGGCTTTAAACTGTATTTTGGATTCGGACCTCCCTTAGGTCTTCCAAGGTGGCTCATTAGAATACAGCGACCACCTTCTTCAATAATTTTTTTAATAGTTGGTAAAGCGGATGTAATTCTAATATCATCGGTAATCTTTAGATTCTCATCGAGCGGTACATTAAAATCAACACGTACAAGAACACGTTTGCCCTTCAGGTTAACTTTGTCAATACTCATTTTTCTCATTTTAATTCTCCACTACTAATATATAATTCCTAGAAAAAAGACGCACCCAAAACATTATGGTCTGCGTCTTGGCTAAAATGTTTATTACTATTATTTGATCATCTTCAATAATAGATCAACTACCCGGCTGGAATAACCCCATTCGTTATCATACCATGAAACAACTTTGAAAAATCTTTTCTCGCCTTTCAAGTTGTTGCTAACGGTAGCTATAGAATCATAGATTGAAGATCTTTCATCATGAATAAAATCTGTTGAAACAACTTCCTCGTTGCAGTAACCAAGAATACCTTTTAAATAAGTCTCAGATGCTTTCTTCATAAGGTTATCTATTTCTTCAATTGAGGTATCTTTTTCTGAACGGAAAGTCAAATCTACGACAGACACATTAGCAGTTGGAACACGGAAGGACATTCCGGTAAGTTTACCTTTTGTTTGAGGAAGAACTTCGCCCACAGCTTTTGCTGCGCCTGTGCTTGATGGAATAATATTAATTGCAGCAGCTCGTCCGCCTCTCCAATCTTTTTTCGATGGTCCGTCAACTGTTTTTTGTGTCGCTGTGTAAGAATGGATTGTAGTCATCAATCCGCTTTCAATTCCAATTCCTTCTTTCAACAAAACATAAACAACGGGAGCCAAACAGTTGGTTGTGCAAGACGCATTGGAAACTATTGTATGTTTTGCCGGATCGTATTCATTATCATTAACACCAATTACAAGAGTTTTAACATCTCCTTTACCAGGCGCAGAGATTAAAACTCTTTTTGCACCTGCCGCAATGTGTCCTTTTGCTTTTTCGGAATCGGTAAACAAACCGGTGGATTCAATAACAATATCAACGCCAAGCTCTTTCCACGGTAATTGTGAAGGATCTTTCTGAGCCATAACGCATTTAATCTTATGACCATTTACAACTAGAACATCATCTGCTTCAATTGAGGCAGAACTTTTTTCACTTCCGATTGTTCCTTTAAATTTTCCATGAACAGAATCGTATTTCAACTGATAAGCAAAGTATTTTGCATCTGTGCTTACATCAACAACAGCAACTACATCAACTTCTTTTCCAAGATGACCTTTATCTGCCAATACGTTGATAATTTGTCTTCCGATTCTACCAAATCCATTGATACCAATTTTTACAGCCATTTCATTACTCCTTCAATACATTTAGATAAATTTTGGGGGTAAATATAGTCAAACGAGTGCGAAGTTTCAATTTTAGGATTGGAGATAATTAATTTGAGATAATGATTGTTGATTTGATTTGAAAAATTTATCTTGAGTATGAGACTAAGAAAACTATTAGCAAAAAAAACAATTCCAATTATTTTTGAGGGTAAGAATGGAATCGCCAAAGTTTTTGTCATCAGTTCCAATTTTTTCTGAACTTCCGGATGAAGCTCTCGAAAAGATCGAGAAGACGGGCACGCGCAAGAGTTTTAAAAAGAACGATGTAATTTTGATGGAAGAAGAGTCCGGCACAGCCCTTTTTGTAATTGTTACCGGGAAAGTTAAAGTTGCCAGGTCGAGTAATGATGGCAGAGAAGTAATTCTTACAATCCTTACCGACGGCGATTTCTTTGGAGAGATGGCTATTCTGGACGGACTTACGCGCTCGGCAACTGTAGTTGCAACCGAAGAGACTGAACTTTTTATGTTACAGCGAAACGATTTTATGAATCTACTGCACGAGCACCCTGAAATTTCAATTGTACTTCTTCAAGAACTTACAAGACGATTACGTGCGGCAGACATGAAAATTAAAGCGCTCTCTTTGAAAGATGCTGAAGGTAAAGTTGCTTCTGTCCTTCTTCAATTAGCAGATGAAGTTGGAAAAATTAAACAAGGCAAAGTGGAAATTGATAAACTCCCTTTGCAGCAAGATTTAGCTAATATGGCAGGAACATCAAGAGAAACAATTTCCAGAACTTTGCATTCATTTGCAAAAAAAGGATTAATTGAACTGGAAGGATCGAAATTAAGAATTCTGGATTACGAAAAATTTAAGGGAATGTTTATCTAACTATGCCTCTTAAAATTGATCTTCATACACACACAAATTATTCCGATGGGATTTTTACTCCGGCAGAGTTAGTTGAAAAAGCTCATAAGCTCGGTCTTGATATAATAAGCATAACCGACCACGACAGTATAAACGGAATAAAAGAAGCTGTTGAATGCGCAAAAGATTTTGGAATAGAGATTATTCCCGGCATGGAAATCAGCACTGATGTTGACGAAAAAGAAGTCCATCTGCTGGCATACTTCATTGATATTGAGAATGAAGAACTTCTAAAATACCTTAGTTTCTTCAGAGACGAACGAATGCACCGCGCAAAAAGAATGGTGCAAAAACTTAGGAACCTTGGTCTAAAAATTACAATGGACGATGTTATTGATCACGCACAAAATTGTGCCGTCGGAAGACCGCATGTTGCATATACAATGATTGAGCTTGGTTTGATTAAAAACTATAATGAGGCGTTCGAAAAATATATTGGAGATTATGGCCCTGCTTTTGAAAGAAAAATTCACGTATCTTTGCAGAGCGCACTTAAGCTGATAAGTGATGCCAGCGGATTATCGTTCATTGCTCATCCGGGATATATGAAAGAAAATCTTCTGCTGAATTTGATTAAAGCGGGTATTGACGGTATCGAGTGCACTCATCCAAGTCACAGTGAAAATCAAGTTCAGTTCTACCGCGGGATAGTTAATCAATATTGTTTATTAGAATCGGGCGGTTCGGATTTTCACGGCGGGAAAAAGATGGATGAAGAAACTCTTGGTAAATTTACTCTTGGTCAGAATCAGTTTGAAGCAATGAAAAAAATGATTCAAAAAAACAACGCATAAATTATCTCACCAAAACAGAGACGCATGAATTAATTTTCTACTTTTTGTTCAATTTGAAAAGAGTAAATTTGCTGTGCGTCTTTAAACAAACATTTTCTAAAAAAATCATTCGAGGAATTCATGCGAGCAATTAAAATCTGCTTGATTCTCATTGCATTCAGCACATCTATTTATGCCCAAGCTGTAGGTCAATGGAAAATTTATTCTGATATGAAAAACATTAACGACGTGATAGCTACTTCTTCCGAACTATGGGCTGCAACGGAGGGTGCTGCATTCAAACTAAACTTTGCCGATAGCAGTTACTCGGTTATAACTAAAGCCGATGGGCTAAGCAGCCAGGCACTCACTGCAATTGCGGTTGACCGTTACAATAGGATTTGGTTTGGTTCAAATGAAGGATACATCAATATTCTGAATACGAAAGACAATTCAATCAAACAAATAATTGATATTTTTAATACCGATAAAACTCTGAAACAGATCAATGGAATTTCGATTAAAGGAGATTCTGTTTTTGTTTCATTCGATTTCGGTCTAGCAATTATCGACGCTAATACATTTTCTTTTATTGATTCATTTTTAAAAATCGGCAGTTTTCCAACTGAATCGAAAGTGATAAGCGCTTACAAATCAACATTGATTTATGCAGTCACTGAATACGGAGTTGCTGTTCAAAAAGCGGGTGCTCAAAATCTTTCTGTCCCTGAATCATGGAATACTTATTCTTTTTCATCTTTTTTACCGAGCTACCCTTCTCCTTCGGCAAGCCGGATTCTTGAATTTAACGGACAGATATTACTTGCTACATCAAACGGAGTTTTTCAATTTATTAATAAATCATGGCAGCCGTTTGCATTCCAAGGAAGTAACATAAGAGATATTATCGTTTCGGGTAATTCGATTTATGCTATTACAATGAATCAACTGCTTCGGTACACTAATGGACAATCAACACTACTTTATGAGAACAAAAACGTAACATTCAATTCTATTACAGTTGCTGGAGATCAAACCGTTTACATTTCATCTACGCTCGGATTAATTGAATTCAAAAACAATAAAGCTCGCACCATGTATCCCAATGGACCGGCAGGCAATTTATTTGTGAACCTTTCTGTTGATCCCACCGGAAATTTATGGGTCGCCACGGGAAAGAATAATACGGGAAAAGGATTTTTCAAATTTGATGGGAATGTTTGGAAAGTTTTTGATACATCATCTTATCCTGTACTTCCTACAAACGATTATTATAATGTATTCGCAGCACCTGATAGTGCAATTTATCTTTGTAGTTGGGGTTGGGGAATTACGATTTATAAGAATAATTCTTTTCAGGTTTATAACGCATCCAACACTGATTTAGTAGGAATCTCCAAGAATCTTTCATTCATTGCCGTACCAGATTGTAAAACTGATTCTAAAGGAAATCTATGGATTCTCAATACTCAATCCTCATCGCGAAAACCTTTAAGTGTTTTTACAAAGCAGAATAAGTGGATTCACTTTTCATTTTCTAATCCGACTCTTTCCGAAAACGACAATGTTGAGAAACTGGTAATTGATCAGTACGATACTAAATGGTTCACAGTCACTCTTGCCGGCAGATTCGGTTTATATTATTTCAACGAGAATAAAACGCTTGATGTCCTTACCGATGACACTCAAGGATATCTGAACTCATCGAATGGTCTATTGAGCGACTTGATTACTGCGCTTGCCGTAGATCAAAGAGGTTATTTATGGATAGGGACAAATGTTGGATTAAATGTAATTATCAATCCATCAAAACCTAAAGTCACAAGTAATCTTGGATTGGCATTGCGCAATCAAACTGTAACATGTATTGCTATTGATCCTCTCGATCAAAAATGGATCGGTACAACGCAAGGCGTCTTTGTTTTATCTTCGGATGGAATTCAGCTTCTTCACCAGTACGATTCAAAGAATTCTCCATTACCAAACGATGATATAAAAAGTATCTCTTTCGATGCAAAGAATGGCATTGCTTACATCGGAACAGATTACGGTTTGGCGGCTCTTCAAACATCATCAGTTCAACCTTTGCAAAGTTTTAGTGAAGTGTTTGTTTACCCTAATCCATTTGTTCTTGGTGATGGAACAACTTCTCTTACAATAGATGGACTTATTGGTAACAGCAGTATAAAAATCTTTACCATCAGCGGTAAATTAATTAGTGATTTTGAATCTCCCGGCGGCAAGATTGCATTTTGGGATGGAAAAGATTTGAATGGCAGTTTAGTTCCAACCGGAATTTATGTAATCCTAGCATACGATCAAGAAGCGAATAATGTAAAGACATCAAAAGTAGCTGTGATTAGAAAATAGATTATATGATTTATAAACCGGCATCAGGATATTTAGAATAAATGATTGATATAAAAAATCTTTCGATTCAATTTACAGGTGTAAATCTTTTTGAGAATGTTAATCTCAGAATAAGTAAGCATGATAAGATTGCTCTTGTCGGTTCCAACGGAACCGGCAAATCAACTTTATTAAAGCTTCTATACGGAATTGAAAGACCAGAGACCGGTGAAATCTATAGACAAAAAGGAATCCGCATCGGTTATCTTCAACAAGATTTAATTTCTTCAAAGGGGCAGACTTTATTTGCAGAAGTAAAATCATCCTTGCCTGATCTTAAATCTCTGGATGAACGCGAAGCAGAAATTATTGAGGGGCTAAACGTCTCATCACTTTTGGATGAAGACCGTGAAGAATTAGTTGAAGAACTCGGCGAGATTCATCACAAAAAAGATGAAATTGATTTTTACTCTGCAGATTCAAGAATTGAAAAAGTATTAGCCGGACTTGGTTTCAAGAATAAAGATTTTGGAAGAAGCACAGCCGAGTTTTCCGGCGGATGGCAGATGCGTATCCGGCTTGCGCAAATTCTGCTCGCTGAAAATGATTTGATTCTTCTTGATGAACCTACAAACCACCTTGATCTTGATACACTAACCTGGCTTGAAGAATTTCTACAGAACTTTAAGGGCTCTTTAATAATCGTTTCTCATGATAGACATTTTGTGAACAGCGTAACAAACAAAACGCTCGAAGTTTTTGATAAACAGATCGGTTTTTTCCCGGGAAATTACAGTGCCTATCTAAAATTCAAAGACGAGCGCGATATTCAATTACGTGCTCAACAAAAAACCCAAGAGAGAAAAATTAAAGAGACGGAAAAATTTATTGAGCGGTTCCGTTACAAATCTACTAAAGCAAAACAAGTTCAAAGCAGAATTAAACAACTAGAAAAACTCGATTCAATTTCGATTGCAGAAGAAGAAAAAAGAATTGAATTAAGATTTCCAGAACCTCCAAGAAGCGGCGTTGTTCCGGTTGAATTGAAAAATATTTCAAAATCTTACGGCGAATTACCAGTACTGAAAAATGTTGATCTCTTAATCGAACGCGGAGATAAAATTGCCATCGTCGGTCCGAACGGCGCCGGAAAGACGACACTCGCAAAAATTATCGGTGGTAAATTAGAACCTACAGGAGGCGAAATAATATACGGGCATAACACGCTGGTTTCTTACTACGAACAAGAAGTTGCAGATGCTTTGAATCCGGAAGATGATCTAATTGATACCCTTGAAGAGATGAATAATGATTTGAGTGTTGGACATTTAAGATCAGTTCTTGGTTCGTTTCTTTTTTCCGGCGATGATGTATTTAAGAAAATAAAAGTACTTTCCGGCGGTGAAAAGAGCCGTGTTGCTCTTGCTCGGCTCCTTCTGACTCAAAGTAATCTCATTATTCTTGATGAGCCGACAAACCACCTCGATTTTTCTTCAAAGGAAATATTGAAACGAGCGCTGGTGGAATTTACCGGCACACTTATCATTGTTTCTCACGATATTGATTTTTTAGAATCGATCACGACAAAAGTTTTGGAAATCTGCGATCAGCACGTTAAAGTTATTGTAGGCGGAATTGATTACTATCTGCAGAAGAAAAAAGAAGACGAGCAAATTGAAAATAATAATAAAATTTCTGAACAAAAGACCACACGTAAAGATCAAAAAAGATTGGAAGCTGAAATTCGTCAGCAGAAGTTTGTACTAACCAAAGATTTGAAAAAAGTACTTTCGGACTGCGAAAATGAGATTCGAAGATTGGAAGAATCGAAAGTTAGATTGGAAGGTGAACTGATTGATCCAAATATTTTCAGTAATCCCCAACTTGCCAAAGAAAAAAATCTTTCGTACGAAAAGACTAAATCGCAACTGGAGATTCAATACAACCGTTGGACAGAACTCACGAACCAGATCGAAGAGATAGAAAAATCATTTTTTCGTAACACTGTAGTGTAAATATGTAATCTGCAATTTGAACAGATTGAAAATCTGTTCTACCTGTAGCGCAGATATCCTTTCTGCGCAAATAACAAGCGAGCAAATTATAAAGCTGCTCTACATTCTGAAGCATGGATATTCTATCTGCAATTTGAACAGATTGAAAATCTGTTCTACCTGTAGCGCAGATATCCTTTCTGCGCAAATAACAAGCGCACAGATTATAAAGCTGTGCTATACATTCTGAAGCACAGATATTCTATCTGCAATTTGAACAGATTGAAAATCTGTTCTACCTGTAGCGCAGATATCCTTTCTGCGCAAATAACAAGCGCACAGATTATAAAGCTGCTATACATTCTGAAGCACAGATATTATATTTGTAATTTGAACAGATTGAAAATCTGT
>JAJYXU010000139.1 GCA_021801605.1 Bacteroidota bacterium | reverse complement strand
TTGGCAGATTTTCGCGGATTAAATCTGTGTTAATCCGTTTAATCTGCGTCATTCGCGTTCTATTCTTAATTTTTCAGAGGTCTCTAATTCTTATTGTCAAAGAAACACGAATATTTATAGATTTATACTAAAGAAAAATTGCTGATAGATAAATGAATTTTATTCCATCTTACATAAAGATATTAGACAGCGGTGAACTGAAAACTCGTGCAGAAACTGCTCTGGAAATCTTAAAATCCTGTAAAAGCTGTCCGCGTAATTGTGAGGTTGACCGCAAGCGCGGTGAATATGGAATTTGTCAAAGTTTGGAACTCCCCATTGTTTCTTCATACACTGCACACTTTGGAGAAGAACCGGTACTTTCCGGATCACGTGGCGCGGGAAATATTTTTTTCGGTAATTGTAATCTGCGCTGTATCTTCTGCCAAAATTTCGAGATAAGCCAAAATTGGAAAGAAGAAAAAAAACATGAAATTACTCACGAGCGTCTTGCCGACGTAATGATCGAGCTTCAAGAAAGAAATTGCCATAATATTGGACTTGTTTCGCCTACACATTTTTCTGCACAAATTTTAAAATCAATTTCGATTGCAGCCGAACAAGGATTACAGATACCCATTATCTATAACACAAACGGATATGATTCTGTTGAGATGCTCAAACTTTACGATGGGGTGATTGATATTTACTTGCCTGATTTTAAATACGGCAGTAACCAATCTGCAAAAACTTACTCATATGCAGAGGATTATTTCGATCATACAAGAAAAACAATAAAGGAGATGTTTCGTCAAGTTGGGAATGAACTTATTTATGATGGTGATATTGTAGTCCGCGGATTAATTATTCGTCACCTTGTTCTTCCAAATGGTTTAGCTGAGTCAGAAAAAGTATTTCAATTTATTGCAGAAGAGTTAAGTACCAACATTCACATCTCTCTTATGTCTCAATATTTTCCAACAAACAAAGCACACACAAATATTTTGATTGACCGCCCGCTTCGCAAATCCGAATATGAGAAAGCAATTGAGCTAATGGAGAAGTACGGACTTCATAATGGGTGGATTCAAGAGATTGGCAGCGGTGAGAATTACAAACCTTATTTCAACGAAAACAGATTTAATCCCTTTAAGAATTGAGTGGTTTCAATTTATACATATTGATCAGAATTTTCTTGTAGTGCGTTTTATCTTTTTCAACAGAATTTCAATTCGTTCGTAAAGTTGAGTTACAAATTTCGTCTTGAGCAGATAATCTTCTACTCCCATTTGAATGATCTTTTCCACATATTCTTTTTCATCATGATTAGTCATTACCACAATAGCAACCGGGCAAATTCTGTTTTGAATCTTTTCTAAAAACTGAAGTCCGTTCATATTAGGCATATCAATATCTAAAAAGACAATATGCGGATTGTCTTTTTCTAAAGAGATCAAACCACCGGTTCCGTCATCGGCTTCAAAAACTTTTGAATCAAATTTTTTTTCTAATAATCTTTTGAGCAAAGTCCTAAAGCTTTTATCGTCGTCTATTAACAGAACTCTTTTCATTCGTTTCTCTTTGGTCTATCGGTAATTATCAAATTATTTGGTAAATAAATTAAAATATCCTTGGTGTAATTTCAATATATGATCTTTATTGTATCTATCGTTTCCAGGTTTACTTCAGCCTGCTAATAATTGTTAGGTTTTGATGATTGCAAATATCTTTCCCTTTTTGAGTATATAAATATTCAATTCTGTTCTGATAGAACTCCGTAATTTTTCCGCGAACCATTTTCAATGTGCTGTTCATAAATTTATTCTGTTCTGTAAATCCTTCACCAAGAAACGCAATTGCAGATGGAATCCACCGTTCAGGAAGTTGCCAAGAAAAATTATTAAAACCATTTTCATGTGCTTGTTTTGAAACCGCCGATTTGAATGAGCCAACAATATTAGACAATGTAATTGATTTGCTTCGTAGAAACGAGGCATGCCTTGTCTCTACAATTTGGTTGATAATTATTATTCCATGTATATGATTTAGCATTATCACATAATAATCTAATCCAACATTGGTATAATGATGAGGCGTTTCCAACCAACATCTATTTGTAACAAACCCTATCTCATTTATTCGAAATAGCTTTACGAACAAAACCATCTGCTTTTTTTAATCTCAATTGCGCTTCATTATAATCAACTTTGGCAAGAATCATTACAAGTGCGGTTTTAACGTGCCCTTTGGATTTTTTTAAATATTCTTCAGCTTCTTCATACGAAATCCCGGTAATAATCATTACTATTTTTTTTGACCTTTCCTCTAATTTTTTGTTCGTCATTTGTAGATCAATCATCATATTTTCATAAACTTTTCCCAGTCGTATCATAGAAGCAGTAGTAAGCATATTTAAAACTAATTTTTGTGCAGTGCCGCTTTTCATTCTTGTTGATCCCATAATCACTTCCGGTCCCACATCAACACAAATAGCCACATTAACATTATCCAGGTTAAAAGTTTTGCGTGGCGTACAAGTGATATATAAAGTTTTGGCTCCTAACTCACTTGCTTTTTTTACTGCCCCAATTACATATGGAGTTCTTCTGCTTGCGGCAATACCGCAAACTACATCTATACTTTTTACTTTGGCAAATATTACATCGTTGGCACCGTTTTCTTCTTTATCTTCCGCGCCTTCTTGTGCTTTGAACATAGCTTTTTTACCCCCTGCAATATAGCCATTAATTAAGCCGAAAGGAGTTCCGAAGGTCGGCGGGCATTCAGAGGCGTCAACAACACCAAGTCTTCCGCTCGTACCTGCCCCGAAATAAAGTAATCTTCCGCCGTTCTTCAAAGCATTAACAATTATTTCAACGGCTTTTTCAATATATGGTAGTTCCTTTTCTACAGCGTAAGGAATAGTTTTATCTTCATTGTTGATAATCGTCAAGATACCGCTTATACTTTCATCATCTATATTCATCGAGTTGGAATTTCGCTGTTCAGTAGATAATGAACTTATTTCTTCAAATAATTTCTTTCTATCATTCATTAAAATATTATTTCCGAAAAAAATGACTATTTATTCTAATTCAATTTTATGCCATATGCAATTGACCATTCATACTCTTTGATTAGCTGGAAGCCGATTTTCTCGTAAAACTTTATAGCATTGGTATTTCTTTTCCCAACTTCTAAATGAAGCGCCTGAACTTTCATTTCAATAAGTTTGTTGCAAAATGTTTCAATTAATTTTCTTCCCTTACCTTGTCCTTGTCCTTCCGGTAAAATATCAATGTGTAAATGAGCGGGATATGAGAGGAGTTCTGGTTTTGGTAAATGTCCTTTATGTATTAATCTGATAATTTTAGCATCGGGCGTATTATCGTTTTCTTCAGGCAAAGGATATTTTTTTCTAAGCGGCGGGAACCATTCTTTTTCAGTTTCAAGATAAAAGAATTCAGAATGATTTGTGCCTAAAATATAACCGACCGGAATATCATTATCGGCTAATATAAAAGTCAGTTCGGGATGTATAACAGCATACGGTGCCGAATAAAAATTGCCAAGTAACAAAGGGTCTTTGTAAAGTTTGGTTGCGTCTTTGCCGCTGTTACCTGTCTTAAGGCAAATTTCATATAATTTGGGCAAATCTGATTTCTTATATGGTCGAATAATTAAACTCATAAATCAGCGAAAAGATTTCTTATCGATCAAAAATTAAATTAATTGAATTGCTAATTAATATAACGGAATAATTAGGGAATAATTCAATCCTTTCTATAATTATTAGTTGGTAAATTATCATTTTTCATCTATATATAACCACCTAATTGTGTAGTTGGTTTTTTACATAGAATTATAGATTATCTATTTAGAAAATCATCGGTATAATCAACTCACGTTTTATTTATAAAAAGTGATTGCTGATCAAAAATTGACATTTATAAATTGATTGAGAGTAGTTATAAGTAATTAACTTATCGTTTGTATTTTCATAAAAAGTCAGTTTGATTTCAATGAGTGATTACGATTAATTTATGTCTGTTAAAAATAGATTTTGATTGGAGACAATATGAAAAAAGTATTATTAATATTGTTCATTGCTGTTATTCCGGTTCTCTCACAAAATGTAACCGTTGTTGAAGACATAGCTTTAACAAGTCAGAATGAAGGAAGTTTTTATTATCCGGCTTTAAATCCGGATGGAACCGGTATTCTCTATTCAAGTGAAAATCATAAAGGATTATGGTATAAAAATTTATCATCGGGTAATACGGTTATGATAACAGATGCATTGGGAGCCGGTTACGATCCGGGTTTTAGCAGTAAAGGAAATGAAATAATTTATAGAGAAAATAGATTTGTTAAAGGAAAAAAATTCTCCTCTGTTGTGTCTTATGATTTAGTCACGAAAAAATCCGTCGTTTTGGACGAAGGTATAAGAGATTTAATAATTGGAAAAAATTCCAATAGAAGATGTGATAATTATATAAAGGAAAACAATCTGCGCTCCGTTCAGAAAACTCTTCAAAAAATTAATTCATCTGTGCCTTTGGTATTTATTGAAAACTCGAAAATTGTTCTTTATGAAAATAATCAGAAGCGTATTCTGGAACCCCTTGGAAAGGGTAATTATATATGGCCATCAATTTCACCGGATAAAACTAAATTGCTTTTTACCTATGCGGGTAAAGGGACTTTTATTTCGGATATGAAAGGAAAAATATTGGCAGAATTCGGTCATGCAGATTATCCTTCCTGGTCGCCGGATGGAAATTGGATTGTGTTTATGAAAGATTTTGATGATGGAACAAAATTAACTTCGTCCGATATTATTATTGCTGATTCGAAAGGAAGTAAGTTTTTCAACTTGACGGAAAAAAGGGACAATATTTCACTTTACCCTAAATGGGGCAATTCAACTTCGGAAATTTTTTACAACACAGATAATGGACAAATCAGAAAAATTAAACTTAAGTACGAATAGCCGAATATCATATGAAAAGAATAATATTATTAATAATTGGATTATTCTTTGGGGGATTATCAAGTGTCAAGGCTCAATCATTGTCAGGCTATAAGATTTGTATTGATCCCGGGCATGGAGGTCATGACTCCAACGACAGATTTATTCCCGAAACCGGTTATTGGGAATCGGAAGGCAATTTGACTAAAGGTCTTTACTTAAAAAGTAGTTTGGAAAATCTGGGTGCTACGGTTTTTATTACTCGAACTGAAAATAAAACATCGGATGATTTACCGTTATCACAACGTGCTGAGATTGCCAATTCAAACAACGTTGATTATTTCCATTCAATACACAGTAATGCTACCGGTACAGATAGTAAAGCTAATTATACACTTATTTTATTTAACGGAACCGACTCGCAACCAACATTTCCAGCATCGAAGGAAATGGGAGCGATTATGTCTCCTAAAATAAAGGCAGTTAACAGAACTACTGCCGCTTATAATAGAAGCGACAATGATTTTCTTGGATTTAATTTAGGTGTACTTAGACCATTATCAATGCCGGGCACTTTATCGGAAGGATCATTTCATGATTATGTACCTGAAAGCTGGAGATTAAAAAATGACAGTTATTTAAAACATGAAGCATGGGCAATTGCACGTGCATTCTTACAATATTTCAAAGGTGGAGAATTCACGAATGGAATAGTAACCGGTATTTTAAGAGATGAATTGGAAACTGTACCAGCTTCGTATAAACCAATCAGCGGAACAAATGATAATTATAAACCACTGAATAAAGTTCAGGTAAGATTGGAACCGGTTGGGAAAACATACATTGGAGATGAATTTAATAATGGATATTACTTTTTTGATAAATTGACACCGGGTAATTATAAATTAATTTATGAATCTGAGAAATTTAAAACCGATTCGGTTTCCGTTATTGTAACAGCGAACGAATCTATTTTTAATGATAAACTAATGGTGCTCAAACCCATTCTTGATCCACCTGTAATTGTTAATTATTCTCCTACGGATAATATCAATGAGGTAAGTAATATTACTGATATTGTTCTTGAGTTTAATATTCGGATGAATGTTACTGAAACTCAGCAAGCAATTACAATATCGCCGGGTGTTGCCGGAATTTTTAAATGGGAAAATGATTACAAAAAGGTAACTTTTACTCCGGCTAAAGGTTATGTGCCCGGTACAAAATATACTGTTACGATTTCGACATCAGCTAAAACGCACTTTGACGTAAATTTGCCTCAAGAAAAATCCTTTAGTTTTACTACCAGATCAAAACTAAATTTAATTTCTACTTATCCTTATTCCGGTGCTGTGGAAATATCCACATCTGTTTTAATGAGTTTAAAATTTGATAAAGGAATAGATGCTTCAACTTTAGGGGGGAAGATTTCATTCACGGATAGTGATGGAAACTCAGTTGGAGTATCGGTAAATCAAAGCAGATACAATATTGGAATAATAGAATTCGAACCAAAAGTTCTTTTGAACAATAATTCTATTTATAGAATCACCTTGAGAGAAGGAATAGGAGATATCGAATATGTAACTTTTCCTAAACAGGTTATCATTGAATTTAGAACAGAAAAGAATTACACATTTACCGGAAATATTTTGGAAGGTTTTGAAGCAGATAATGTTTGGCAGTCCCCTTTATTATCTCCAAATACTAAAGGTATAATTGATTCCAAAACCAGCTTTACAATTTCTAATGTAAGAAAAAGGAGCGGTGAAAATTCTGGAAAAGTCGAATACGGCTTTTCCGGGAATGACGGAATTGTTGAATTGGCTTTATTAAACCCAATAGTATTAGGAGAAAGCTCACCGGCGGGTTTTGGTTTATGGGTGTTCGGAGATAATAGCAAAAATATTTTGGAATACCGATTTTCAAGACACAACTCAAATGAAGAAAAAGTAAAAGTAGATACTATTAATTGGACCGGATGGAAATTAAAGAAAATTTTATTGAACGAAATTCCGGGTACAGGTATAATACAATTTAAAAGTATTGATATAGTTCAAACCGGCGCCGGAAGTTCTAACAGTAAATTATTTTTTGATGAATGTATTTCAAATATAATTACCGATGTTCATGAGGAGAAGAATATACCGGGAGAATTCCGTCTTGCACAAAACTACCCGAATCCTTTTAATCCGGAGACAACAATTCAATACACAATTCCATCCGTAGAGACTCGCCGCAGTGAGTCTTTACAACATGTTATTTTAAAAGTGTATGATATGCTTGGACGTGAAGTGGCTACGCTTGTTAATGAAGCCAAAGCACCAGGCAATTATAAAATAGTGTTTAATGGAAATGGACTAGTAAGTGGAATTTATATATACAGAATTCATTCGGGTAATTTTATTGATAGCAAGAAACTAATATTGTTGAAATAGCACCACCTACGAGTCAACGTAAAAGACAAATACACGATTACAAATTATTTTTTTGCTGTGTAACGATTTCAGAAGTGAAAATAAATTTATAGAGAGATTTAGATATGCCTAAAACCAAACAAAAAAAAATAGACGACAAAAGTCAAAAACAACCGCAATCAAAAGTAGAACAGTATTATCTTACCCTATCGGGAAAGGAATTTATTTATAAACCGGTTGAAAAGATTCCGGTTATTCAAGTAGATAGTTTTCCCGAACTCGGTAAGCTTACCGCATTATGTTTTATCGAATGGGTAATTGAAAATCAAGAGGGAGTAGTTTCTCTTCCAACGGGCAAAACCCCCGAACATTTTATCAAATGGGTTGCAAAAATTTTTAAGGAGTGGGATACCAAACCAATTCAAAATCTAATTAAGGAGATTGGTATCAATGCAACAAAAAAACCGACTCTGGAAAATCTTAGATTTGTTCAAATAGATGAATTTTATCCAATCGATAGTAATCAGCATAATAGCTTCTACTATTATATCCAAAATTATTATTTCCGTCTATGGGGACTAAATCCGAAAAACGCATTGTTGATGAATATTAATGAAATTCCAACAGCAGAAAATTTATCGCTTAATGAAATCTTCCCCGAACAGAAAGTTGATCTTTCGTTAAGGACACGCTGGGCAAGTTCAAGATTAGAAAGATTACAAAAAGAAACCATTGAAATTGTTGATGAGTATTGTTCAAATTATGAAAGAAAAATACGAGCGATAGGTGGAATAGGATTTTTCCTCGGTGGAATCGGTCCCGATGGTCACATTGGTTTTAATGTACAGGGAAGCGATCACTTTTCAACTACAAGATTAATAAATACAAATTATGAAACACAAGCTGCTGCAGCAACCGATCTTGGTGGAATTGAGATTGCACGTAATCGTCTCGTAATAACAATAGGACTTGAAACAATAACACACAATCCAGATGCAACAGCAATAATTATTGCCGCCGGAGAAGCGAAAGCAAATATTGTTCGAGATTCAATTCAAAATTCATTTTCCAATAAATATCCTGCTACCGCTCTACAAAAACTAAAAAATGCCAGATTCTATCTAACACACGGAGCTGCAATAAGATTGGTAGAAAGACGATATGTAGAAGCTGCTCGTGAATCGCCTATTAGTCAGCTTACTATTGAACGTAGTGTTATCAACCTTGTGGTTGAAAAAGCAAAAACTTTTTCTGAATTGAATAAAGAAGATTTCAAAGGCAGCAAAATTACAAATCTACTATTGAACAGCTTGAAACAAACACCCGAACAAATTACCAAAGGAATTGAAGAAAATTTAATAAGCCGGCTTGAAAAGGGAATGAAGGTAGTCGAAAACGAAGTAATATTTCATACGGCTCCTCATCATGACGATATTGAATTAGCATATTTACCATATATAACACATTTGGTAAGAACTCCTTTGAACAAACATCATTTTTCTTATATGACTAGCGGATTTACGGCTGTTACAAATTCCTTCATGTTTAATCTGATGGAGAATTTGTTAGCCTTTTTAAATTCGGGTACCTTCGCTAAAAAATTCAGTGAAAATTATTTTAACCGTCAAAATGTTGATGGTAAGAACCGTGATGTAATGCTTTATCTAGATGGTGTAGCCGGACACAGCCGCACTCTTCAAAATGAAGCATTGGCAAGAAGATTATTACGTAATATTATGGAAGTTTATGAAGAAGAAAGCCTGGTGTATATAAAAGATAGAGTTAATGAATTGATAAATTATTTTA
>JAJYXU010000076.1 GCA_021801605.1 Bacteroidota bacterium | reverse complement strand
TGGATTGATGATCTAAGGTAGAGACTCGACCACTTTTTGCCTTATCGTATAGCTTCCTCTGAAATTCCTGGATTCCAACTATGTTTGTTAGCTTCTGCAATACACATTCCTTTGTTTCTTTGGTTGCCCTTTATTCAGCAGAGACCCTTTCCTACGACAATGTTTTGCTGAATTGCCATTAATCGGTACTACGATCTCATTCCCCACCTTGCCTGCTTTCTTTCACTTCGTTTCCTTATAGAAAGAACCTTCTTGGCTGGCGAAGGCTTCCCAAGTTCCTGAACTATCTTTCTGACCGTGTCATCTCTAATACCCCGGAAGTTCATAAACCGCTCTCTAATTCTTAGTTTATGATACTGACTTCGTCTATAAAATAAAGACTCGCCAACTTCTGTTCGTCTTTACGGGGCTACCTCTGTGTTCATTCAAATTACAACCCGGTCTTTTGCGTTGCACCCTAAAAGGTTACTTTGTCATGCCGCTTAGATAATATTCGTTTCCAATTACTATCCGGCTTCTCGCTACGTGGTTTTAGAGTTTTACCACGATTGGGACTTGGTCGGTTCGCATTTTCCCACCGCACCCAATTAGATTAGTCCAAACTTAGCTTGGCACTCATTTCATCAACAACATCTTTGTACAAGTTGTAACGCAGATTTGAAATCTGCACTACTTACATGTAATGCAAAAATTTATTTAACCAAAGACTCACTCTTCATCACTTTACTTTTTTTTTCGGTTGTTAGAGCGTAAGTGAATCCATCATAAAGCGAGAATGCACCAACATCCCCTTTCTTGTTGACAGCGAGATAGCCAATCTGAATATTCTTGTTGTTCTTTGCTGTTTTATAAATTCTTTTGATTGCGTGTTCGCAAGCTTCCTGGGGAGAAAATCCATCTCTCATTTTTTCAACCACCAAAAAACTTCCGACTGTTCTCATCACAAATTCTCCATTTCCGGTTGCAACAGCTCCGCCAAATTCATTATCAACAAAAATAGCTGCGCCGATAATTGGAGAATCGCCAACTCGTCCGTGAATTTTCCATGCCAGTCCACTTGTAGATACACCGCCGCTAAGATTATTAGAATTATCAATTGCAAGCAACCCAATCGTATCATGGTTCTTCTCATCAACACGATTTACACCATGCGGATTTTTCATTTTCCATTCTTCCCATGCTTTGCGGGAACTTTCTGTTAAAAGATTTTCTTCCTTAAATCCGTTTTCAAGTGCAAACTTTTTTGCGCCATCGCCAACAAGCATTACATGTTTTGTTTTCCGCATAACAAGTTTTGCAACAGAAATTGGATTTTTAATTCCTTCAATACACCCAACCGAGCCAGCATTACCATTCCAATCCATAATTGAAGCATCAAGTGTTACAATACCATCCTCATCGGGCAATCCTCCATAACCAACGGAACTATTGGTCGGATCATCCTCAGCTACACGAATCCCCGCTTCAAGAGCATCAAGTGAATTTTTACCGGCTTTCAAATATTCGAAAGCTTTTTCAGATGATTTGATTGTTTCGCCCCAAGTTGAAACGGCAATCAAATTTCCGTCAACCGCCGGTTGTCCAAATATATTTGAAGGGGAAAGTTGATTTGCCATCAATCCGCCGCTAACAAGTGCGCCGGTCTTAACAAAATCACGACGAGTGATTTTCATCTTACTCTCCAGGTTTTTTTTGTTGAATGTTTTGATTAATCCGGATAAGATCATGATGTTCTTCAAAAAGTTTTAATATATCTTCGAAAAGAAACAACTTATTTTTTCCATAAAGTGACTTATAAATCTTTTCAATAAGATTAAAGTCTTCCTGCGTGTCTACAGTCCAGCGGTGAAATGAATAATCTTTTTCGTTAGAAAAATTTTTAAGAGCGAATATATCCGGATGGTTATAAATATATGGTGTTACATGTTCGCGTTCATATTTCTCGGTTGCTTCTTGGTGAGCTTTTATAAGCGTGCTAAGAGAGAATATCTCGGTATCAAGTCCACGGGGAAAAGTGCGCGTTAAACTGTTGCTTAGATAATCCAGTTTATTTAACCGGGTTTCATAAATAAATATTTCCAGCATTCGATCAATAATTGAGTAATCAATCACCGGGCAATCGGAAGTAATTCTAACAATGATCTTGGCTTCAAATGATTTGGCGGCATTATAATAACGGGAAAGAACATCTTCAGAACTTCCGCGGTAAAGCAAAAAATTATTTGCTTCGCAAAATTCTTGAACTTGATCATCCTCGGCAAGATCTGTCGTAGCAACAATAATTTTATCAATCTGTTTAGAGTAAGATAGACGGTTAACTACATGCCAGAGAATCGGTTTGTGGTAAATCTCTTTTAGAATTTTTCCCGGAAGACGGGTTGAGCCAAAGCGCGCTTGAACTATAGCGGCAATTCCAAGATACTGTTTTTCACTGTTCAATTAAAGTCCAGTCTAATGGTGTTCCCCGCTCAATATCATGTGAAGCTTTTTTACCGATAATTTCTTTTAAGAATTTTGGAGGCAGTCCGTGCGACGGTCTAATCGAACGAATATTATCTTCAGTAAATATTTCGCCGGCGTGAATATCTTTAACTACAAACAAAGAGCGGGCAAACACTCTGCTCTTTTTTGTTTTATCGCTTAATTCGAATTTAACTTCTCCCAGAGCTTTTTCAACCTGTCGAATTTCATCAACCATTTTTTTGAATTCAGCCGGTTCAAGTGAGAAAGAAGAATCTGGTCCGCCTAATTTTTTATCAAGTATAAAATGCTTTTCAATAATTGTTGCACCTAAAGCAACGGCGGCAACCGGGACAATAGTCCCCGGTGTGTGATCGGACAGCCCGACAACAGTATTGTATTTCTCCGCAAGAGCGGGAATCATTTTTAGATTAGCATCTTCAATTGATGCCGGATATTCAGAAGTGCATTTTAAGAGAGCAATTTGATTATTACCCATCCGTCTGCATGCTTCAACCGCATCTTTAATTTCTTCTTCCGTAGCTATACCTGTCGAGAGTATGATCGGTTTTTCTTTTGAAGCAGTGTATTCAATCAAGGGAATGTCAACAATTTCGAACGATGCAATTTTATATGCAGGCACATTCATCATCTCAAGAAAATCAACTGCGCTTTTATCGAATGGTGACGAGAAGCAAATCAAGCCAAGTTCTTCCGCATATTGTTTTAATTTTGGTTGCCATTCCCATGGCGTAAAAGCTTCTTGATACAGCTTGTACAAAGTTTTACCGTCCCAAATTGTTCCTTGTTGAATTTTGAAATTATCTTTACCGCTGTCAATTGTAAGTGTATCGGCTGTATAAGTTTGGAGTTTTACAGCATCTGCACCGCAATCTTTAATTGATTTAATAGATTCAACCGCCACATCATATTTTTGATTGTGATTGGCAGAGATTTCGGCGATAATAAAAATTTTGTTTGTACCGCCAATAATTCTATTGCCGATTGTAATTGTCATACGTTCCGTACCAATTTATAGACCAAGAATTTTTCGTCATTTATAATTTCTTCGCGAGAAAAAACATAAGCAGCACTCAAGAATGCTTTGATTGATGGAGTATTTGCCGGTCTAATGTAGGCAAGAATATATTTAACCTTTGTCCTTTCTTTTAAACATTGGAAACTGCTCTTTATTAAAAGAGGAGACGCCAAACCTTTTCCTCTAAATTTCTTATCGATACTTATATTTATTACTGCATAGTTGAGTCTAATATCAAATCTCACCTGACCAACAAACTCATCGTTTCCGCTGAATGCTAATAAGAAAAGACAATTATTATCATTAATTCTTTCAGTGTACCATTTTAAATGTTCTTGCCATTTAATTTGGGTTTGATTGACTGAATTTAATCGAACAGATCTCTCGTTGGATAAATTGAAAACAATCATTGTATCAATATCACGAGCAGTTCGTAAATAGCAGCCGCCGTTTCTTTTTATTACATGATCTAAAATTGATTGGATAATTCGTCTTGCGCCAAGTCCATCGACTTTTTTTCTACCAATGATGCTAAGCTTCAAACGGACTTCCCTTTCTTCGTAACTATTAAAAACCAAAAGAAGACGATTTTCAAGATTGACCGTTTCATAATTGAAATAAGTTGTTAAAAATTCTTCTTTGATCCAGCCGGTGAGATTATTTTCTTGATTCTCCGCGACAGTAATTGCAATAGTGGGAACTCCTACTCTGGCAAGTTCATAAATAGTTTGTCCGGCGGCAGAGATGGCAACATCACTGTCGAGCATTATTTTCAACATATCTGAACTTGAAGGAGAATAAAAAATTTCAGTTTGATCGTCTTTGGCTTCGTTTATCAAATCTATATTTCTAAAACCGTTACCGACAACGACATTTTTTTTCAAATCGGGTTGATTTCTTACTAACATACGAAGCATGCGCGGTGTTAAATTTTCTAAATCCTGTCCGCCAAAAGTTATTAGAACCGATTGAATATCGCCCTTAATTATTTTTTCTCTTCCCTGCCAAAAATCTTTTCGTAATGGTATGTATTTGGACCCAAGCAAGTAAGTTGTGCCTGCTTTGATAGTATAACCCAATTGCTCGGCATTAATAGAACCGTTAACAACAATGCCTTCTGGATAATCCAGGCGCATGTAATCATCAATATATATTGATAATGCTGCTGTAGCGGCAATTCTTTGATATAAATCCAGCGATGCTAGATATGAATCAATTATAACAATATCGCTGTTGGAGATTTTTTCAATTAATTCATCTTGATTATTCAACCAATCAAATATTTCATGCCTTGTATCCGGAATGAAAGGTTTACACTCATCATCTCCGTTAATAAATAAAGTTGGAAAAATGTTTCGTTCTTCAAACGCTTGATAAAGCGATAGACACCGCGTAATGTGTCCATAACCTCTATTGTATAACCCTTCTGTTACAATTGATACTTTCATTTTATCTTATCCAGAGTTTCAATAATTGATCTGGTAATGTAACCCAGATCCTCATTTAAAAGCGCAGGGTACATCGGAATTGATAATTCACGTTCATAAAATTTTTCTGCAATTGGAAAATCGCCATGCTTAAATCCAAAATTGTTTTTATAAAACGGTTGAAGATGAACCGGCACGTAATGAACCTGCAATAAAATATTTTTTTCTTTCATTTTCGAAAAGAATATTTTTTTTGAAACATTTAACTCGTCAAATTTTATTTGGAGAGGATAAAGATGATAAGCGTGTTTATAATCTTCCGAGACATTGGGTATAATAAATCTGTCATCCTTGCCGAACAGTTCATCATAAAACTTTGCTATCTCTCTGCGTCTTAGAATAGACCGGTCAATCTTTTTTAATTGACTGATCCCGAGCGCGCACTGGAAATCAGTTATGCGATAATTAAATCCAACTTCATGCATTTCATAATACCAAGGTCCGTCATTCTTTTCAAGTATTGATTCATCTTTAGTCATTCCGTGTGATCGCAATGTTTTGATTCTATAATCGAGCGATTCATCATTCGATAATACTGCACCGCCTTCTCCTGTTGTAAAATGCTTAACCGGGTGAAAACTCATGTTAACTGCGTCAGCATATTTTGCCGCATATTGAAGATCATTTTTATATTCTGCGCCCGGCGCATGACAATAATCATTAACAAGTTGAAAGCCGTACTTGTTTTGTAATGATCTAAGCGCATCCCAATCGCAAGGATGACCGGCATAATCAACGGCTACCACAGCTTTTACTTTTCTGTTTCGAATAGAATATTGTTTCAACTTCCATTCAAGTTCATTCGGGTCAATTGTGTAAGTTAATTCATTAATGTCGGCGAAGTCGGGTGTGGCGCCGACATAAACCGCACAGTTTGCACTTGCAAGAAACGTTATGGGCGATGTAATTACAATATCATCTTTCTTCCATCCTAATGCCATTGCAATAAGGTGCAGCCCGGCTGTTCCATTCGCAACTGCAGAGCCATATTTACTTCCAAACTTTTCATTCAGCGCTTGTTCGAATTTCTGTATAGTTGGACCTTGTGTAAGCCAGTCACTTTTAAGTGTTTCAACAACCGATTGAATATCGGCATCATCAATTGTTTGCTTGCCGTAAGAATAAGTTTTGGTAGTCGGTTGCTGGTTGTCGGTTTTCGGTTTCATTTTTTTGATTTAATTGAGTTGATCAATGAATTAATTTTCTTTCCAAGTAGTATGTAATTCTCTTTTAAGTTTTTGAATTGTGATTCTTCAATTTTAGAAAATCTTCCCATTCCTTCGGCGATATTTGCTGGAATTGATTGTGATGATCTTATCAGCTGTTGAATTAAAATGTATTTTTCGTCTGTCAGGAATGATTTAACTAATTTATAAATCTCTAAAGTTAGAGAGTAAGATAGTTTCCAAATCTCTAAATCTTCGAAAGATTTTATTTTACTATTCATCTTTCACCGATAACTAATAACAGATAACCGACAACTCAAAGCAATTAACCAATCACATTCTTACTTATTAATTCCCGCAATTCCTCAACGGAAAGAAACCATTCATTTGTTCCGCTGTTATATTTGAAATTGTCGTTGCAAAATTTTCCCGGTTTGGAATTGCTTGTAGTTCTAAATTTTTCGGTGTCCCATAATTTTAATTGTTCCGAATCGCCAAGCTGAACTGAGGGAAGAATGACAAAATATTTTTCAAACTGAATTGTGCTTACAGCGTCTGCTTCTGTTATCATCTCTTCATGAATTTTTTCGCCCGGACGAATCCCTACCTCTTCAATTTTAATTCCGGGTGAAATTGCCTCGGCGAGATCCAGAATATTAAACGAAGGAATTTTTGGGACAAATAACTCGCCGCCCCACATTCTATCAAAACATTCAAGAACAAAATCCACTCCTTCTTGAAGAGTAATATTAAAGCGGGTCATTCGTTTATCCGTAATTGGAAGAATACCCGACTTTTTCTTTTCAATAAAAAATGGAATAACAGAACCGCGGCTGCCCATTACGTTTCCGTAACGAACAACTGAAAATTTTATATCGTGGGTTCCTCTAAAATTATTAGCCGCAATAAAAAGTTTATCGGATGTTAATTTAGTGGCGCCGTAAAGATTAATTGGCGCGGCTGCTTTATCTGTGCTGAGTGCAATTACCTTTTTTACTCCGCTGTCAATGCACGCATTAATTACATTCTGTCCACCGATAATATTCGTCTTAACTGCTTCAAAGGGGTTGTATTCCGCCGCGGGTACTTGTTTAAGAGCGGCAGCGTGAACAACAATATCAATTCCTTCCATTGCGCGCGTTAATCTTTTTTCATCGCGTACGTCACCAATAAAATAACGCATTAACACGCCTTCTTTTCTAAATCGTGCGTCTTGCTGCATTTCATATTGTTTCAGTTCATCGCGGCTATAAACAATAATTTTTTTTGGATTGAAGTGTTTTAGAACTGTTTCAATAAATTTTTTACCAAAAGAACCCGTTCCGCCTGTTACGAGAATGGTCTTACCTTCCATGATTCCTCTTTATTAACTGAGAGCAAATTTATGAAAATTATTTTTCTGATGGGCATTCTATTAACATAGTCTCTTTGGATTAGGTTCTTTGTGAATCCGGCAAACCAGTTCTTATAGCAGATTCTTGAAAAGTGAATTGTTTTTAAAACTCGCTTCAATATTATTACTGCTGTAGAATTTATCGAAGAACGGGACATATCTTTTATATAGTTCGTGAAGTTTATACATTTTGTAATTTTCAAACACCCAAAGATGTTTTTTGAATTTGTAAAGGCGGGAATAAACCGCGCGGTTATAAAATGGTCCGGCAATTCTTATAAGCGAGTAAACCAGCCAATGCCAGAAGTGAAAATTATATCGTGATTGGTGATTGGTGATTAGTGGTTGGTTATCAGTCGCTTGTTGTCGGTTGTCGGCTCTGAAATAATTGTTAATTGTTTTTTGGAGATAGTATCCAGCGCGGATATGATTGAGCCCATCGCCGAAGCCGATTATATTTTTAATCAATTCATTTCTTCTTGCCGCCTTCTCATCTTCGAAGAATTGTTCAATTCTACCGCTCGAGTAAAATTCATCAATTAATTTTTGAAACTCATCATAACTCTGAATAAGCGCGGAACCTTTATAAAGCGGATCCCGATTGAAATCTTTTTCGGGATTAATAAAAATTGTTTGTTTGCCCATTAACCAGCTTTCAAGCGCGGAAGTAGATTCGAAGCAAGTCCATAAATCTGAAACGCTGATCAGATCATGAATAGCTTCTTCGCCGCATAAATAGAGAACATTTTCATAATGTGCGAGCTCACTCATTTCGTTTTTTACGGCTTCCGTTCTTTCCGGTGAATTTTCCTGCGGGTGCTGTTTAAGTATGAATAATGTTGACGGATTATTTTCAATTGTTTGTTTAAGAATATCTCTAACTTTTTTGCGCTGTTCTTCTATCCAAATTAGTTTGTTCTCATCGCCTTTTGCCCAGACAAGCAGTTCATTTCTTCCCCGTTTGTGATCGAGCTTACCAAATGCCCATCCTGCATAACCAATAATTTTTGAGAATTGTGTATGGCTGTATTTACGAAGAAAATTTTCTTTGCTTAAATATTTATAAATAATGTAACGGTCAAATCCAACTCCCCCTGTTACAACAATTTTATCTTTTACTTCCGGAACTTCCTTCCTTAAAAATTCCGCGGTTCGATCGCTCCAGCAGCAAATATATTCCTGATAAAATTTTTTATCGCGGTTGAAACCCCAGTAATCAAAGCTCCCATCCGTTCTAAAATTTCCTTCCGATATTAAAGCAAATAAAGGAATGTTTTGTTCGTGTGCGATTTTAGAAATTTGAAAATAAAGGTTAGAGCCGATAGTATTTGCTTGAAGAATCACATCGGGACGTTGACGATATATCTCATGGATATCAATATTAAGTGCGTGATAGAATTCGCAATTGAGAAATCGTTCTGCAAAATAACGGATGGGAAGCATCATCTCCACATCACGTCCAACAGTGTCATCGGTAAAACAAAGTACTTTTATTTTTTTATTCATTTGTTTTTATCTTAGCGTTCTTAGCTTGTGCCGTGAAGTTAAAGAAAAGTTTTTTGACAAGCTGTAATAAAGATGATACAATCTCTCAATTGTGCAAAGAGAGCCGAAGTATCGGTAAAGTTGTACAGGCGAATTTACCAAACCGCTCTGCGCTGCAAAAG
>JAJYXU010000017.1 GCA_021801605.1 Bacteroidota bacterium | reverse complement strand
GAATGGGGACAAAGAAAGAAGAGGTTGTCTCAAAAGTATTTTTCAAGTCACAATGGAGCGAAGTCGAAGTGTGATTAGAGCATGTAAGTCCATTTCTCGACTTCGCTCGAAATGACAGGAAAAAAAGGAAATAAATGGCAATGCACTCCAAAAATAAAAAGTTTTTTGGAGCAGATGAACCTAAAGAAGTAGGAAACAAAAAATTCCTTGAAAGTAGTTAATTTTCAAAGGATTGATATTCTTGCGGAGAGAGAGAGATTCGAACTCTCGGTAGCAGTTTCCCACTACGACGGTTTAGCAAACCGTTGGTTTCAGCCACTCACCCATCTCTCCGTGCTGAAAACTTTTTAATAAATTTTCCGTTGCAAATATAATACTTACCACTGAATTATGAAGAGAAAAATTTCAGTTAAATATTTTTTAGGAAAGGGCTATCCTTTCAACTTTTTACTTAAATACACAACTAAAAATAAAACGAAAGCTGTTACTACTGCCGTTGGTCCGCTCGAAAAATCAAACTTAAATGCAATGTAAATTGAAATAGGGGGAACAATTGCGCCGACTAAAACCGAGATTATAAAAACATTTTTAACTTTTTTAGAAATCAATATTCCGATTGATGCCGGTATTATCAAATACGCAAATGCAAAAACATCACCCACGAACCGCGTTGTAAGAGAAATTCCGGTTCCAACTACCAAATAAAAGATGAGGAGCCACATTTTTGAATTAATTCCATGAGCACTTGCAGATTCCGCATCAAAGGTTACAAATTTTAATTGCTTTTGGAATAGTGTAAAGATGGAAACAGTGAAAACCAAAATCGCAGCGAGCATGAAAAATTCACTTTGATTTATAAAAAGAATATCACCTTTTAGAATTGATTCAACTTCAGATACATCTGCAATCGGACTTTTTTGAATGAACATGATTCTGAGTGCAATTGCCACGACAAAAATAATTCCGAGGATTCCATCTTGTGTGATCTCTTTTTGTCTGTGTGTTTGAGAAAAAACAATTACAGTTGAAAGCGCAAAGAGAAGAGAAAAGAATGCAGGTTCGAAATGATGTAAAAAAGAATCATGTCCTATCTGAACACCAAACAATGAAGAGAGCAACGCTTCAATATTAATAATGTGAAGGAATGAAAATGCAACGCCGGCAATTGCTACTTGTGTAAGTACTGCGCCTAGAAAAACAACTCTTTGCGATACAATAAATATTCCCAGAAAGCTGCAGATAATCCCAGCCAATATACTACCGGCAATTGCATAGGGAAACAGCTCGATTAATTGATGTAATGTTTCCATTATATTCTTTTCAAATGTTTTGGTGTAATAATATATTCTCCGTCAACTTGCGATACATGAAAATCAGCAGAATATGTTTTTTTTAGATTTTCTTCAGAAATTATCTCTTCTATAGGACCGAACTGAAAATAATTTTTATCGAGAAGAATAACTTTTTTGACAATGTTAGCTACATCGGTTAGAAGATGACTGACGAGAAATATTGTTAATTTTTTTTCATTGTGAAGTTGAGTTATCAGTTCCAGAAGAGAATAATGAGAAGGAGTATCCATTCCGTTTGTCGGTTCATCAAGTATTAAGACTGACGGTTCGACTGCAAGAGCGCGTGCTATTAATGTGCGCTGTCTTTGTCCGCCTGAAAGTGAGTTATAATTTTTATCTTTCAATTTGCTCATTCCAATGTAAGCAAGACTCTCTTCAACGATTTTTTTGTCCTCAGAGTTAATTTTTTGAAAAGTACCGGAGAGAGAATATCGTCCCATCATCACAACATCAAAAACCGTGAAGGGAAGAATCGGTTGAACGATATCGCGCTGAGGAACATATCCAAACCGCAGACTGTCTTTAGAAAATTTTCCGCTAATGAGTTTTATATTCCCGAGAAGGGTTTTAAGAAGAGTTGTTTTACCTGCACCATTTGGTCCTACAATTCCAATAAAATCATTTTCCATTATTGATAGATTTATTCCGGAAAGTATTACTGTATTTCCGTAACCGATTGATGCATCTGTAAATTTTATGATTTCTTTATTCATGTTCGATCAACTGTTTTGAATAATCTTGTTAATTATATAATCCATCATCTCTATATAGGAATCAACATTTTTTAAGCCGAACACCGCTGTTGGAACTTTAACTACTTTAACCCCGGTCAACTGTGCAAGTTGATTTGGCGCAGAGTCGCTGTAATAATTTTCCATCACAATTGTTTTGATTCCTTTACTTTTTATGACTTGCACCAATTCTGCATTATGAGATGGTGATGGTGAAATGCCGGGTTTCGGTTCAACAAATCCTGCGCTCTTGATACCAAATCTATCAGAGAAATAGATCCAACTCGCATGGAAAAAAAGAAAAGATTTTCCTTTTACTTGCGACATTTTTTTAGTCCACTCGTCAATTTTTTTATCGAGCCGTAAATCGAAATCATCTAAATTTTTCTTAAGGTAGCTTTCGTCTGAACTCGATTCGGCTGCGAGTGCTTCATAAATTTCTTTTGCCATCACTTTTGCGTTTTGAGGATCCAGCCAGTAATGAGGATTTCCGAACGGGTGAACATCACCGTAACTTGCATCAGTTTTGTAAGTCGGTATTTCTTTTTTATCAATGTCCGTTGAAAGATCAATCACTTTCAAACTGCTATTGCGCGATCCATCAATCAACTGATTAGACCACATTTCCAATCCCATTCCAATCCTAAAAAATATATTGGCGTTACGTAATTTTATCATATAACTCGGTAGAACTTCAACAAAGTGAGGGTCTTGATCTCCGCGTGCTATGAAGTCCACAGTAACTTTATCTTTACCAATCTCTTTTACCAAATCGTAAATTACTGTGGTTGATGCAACAACTTTTATGTTTGCATAACTGAAGCCGGTAACTGCAATCAGCATTATGATTAATATTTTTTTCATATCTGTTCCTCTTGATGTTAGAATGGATGCGCTTTATGCGGTCCAAGTGAAAATAAAAATTGCAATTTGATTGTTGTCTCTCCGTCTCTGTTTGTTCCATCACCATATTTAAAAGTTAGATGCTGAACACCGAGACGTACAACAGATGTTTCTTCCACCGGGTAGTATGAAAACCAGGTCTCAATTCCTTGGGTCGAATTCTTTTCGTCATTACTTAATGAATAGAATGTTGGGTCGGAACCTACAATACCTGCTGTGTAATCATACTTAGCACCAAAGCTAAACTGCTTTTGAAATTTGTAGTCTGCATATATAAAAACTCCGGAGTTGGTAATATTTTTTGAAGATGCAACAGTACGGTCAATACCAATTTCGGAAATGCGGGGGACACTGCGGTTATTCAAAATTGCTTCGCCTTGGATTGTCAACACCGAATATGAATCCGGTGCATATTTGAATTTGAAATCGAGACCTCCGTAAAAATAATTGAATGTCCTTTCATCGGTTTCGTTTTTCAAAACACTGAATAGAATTAAATTCCCTTTTGAATAAGCACCATAAGAACCACTTAGTCCTACTTCGAGGTTTGTATAATCATCTAACGACCAGAAGGTTCCAAGCCGCCCGACAAATATTGGATTAATTCCGCGGTCAATTGCTTTTGAATCTTGCAAAGCCGTCATAGATTCACCCTTGAAAACACCAAGATCTAAATTTGTGAAGACATCTCCTGTAGGTATCAGAAAACTAAAATTCACTCCAACATCATTAAAGCCGCCCTCGCCAAAAAATACTTGATGAAAAAGCGGGCGCTCTAAAAAAGACCAAGCGTGAGGATGAACAGTATTCAATTTGCCAAAACCGACCAAAAATTTTCCCGCTTTTATTTGAATGTCGAACGGAAGACCACGTACAATATTTCCGTAAAGTTCTTCAACGCCAAATTGATTGTTTTCATACGAAATGTTCCCGGTTGCCCGTGCGAATGGATTCAAGTAACCGTCAACAAATAATTCCATAGAAGGGCTTTCGAAGTTTAGCTTTCCATACTCCGGAGATCCTTTTATGAAATTTGTATATGTATTGAATGTGCCTATTAAACTTATATCCGGGTTAATGCTTGATTGTGGAAAAATTATTCCGGCACTAAATAATATTATAGACAAAACAAAAAGTTCTTTCTTCATTTTCTCTTTCCTTAAAAACTATATAATTATATAAATCAAATTGATGCGCAGATCGATACGCGCTCAAAAATTATTTAGGTGATCTATATAACTGCTGGGGGTGCCCGAAGATTAGAGAGAGAATAAAAAGTTTGAGAATGGAATGATTGAAAGGACGGAATGGGCGCAATAATTTCTGCTGTATAAAAATTAAAGGAGGAATATTCTGTGTTAAAATAAAAATATGTCGGCTTATTGATCTGATGGAAAAAACAAACAGCCGGTTCATCAAAATTACTATTAGGTATTGTCTTTGAAAATTGTGGCTTGGATGAATATTCTATACGATGGAAATGGAATGAAGCTACTAGTAAAAAGCAGATATTTATAACCAGGACAATCCACGACAGCATCTTAAAATATTTTTTCTGGGCTAAAATCATTCTTCCTAAAGGTATTTCCATCTTAAATTTAACAATTGTTTCGTCAATTCAAAATACATTAAAATAATTTATTGATTTTATGAATTCCTAAATTTAATTTCATTATAAACTAACAGCATAAAATGCTAAAAGGTTCCAAAAAAAGCTAAGGGCAGAAAGAATTGAAGACAGCAATTCAAAAGTTCTTATTGTTTCAGACGGCGCTTACCAACGAGGAAAAATTGTTGAGCTAAAAGTGAAAGGCAACACAATTTATACTTACGTCATTTTAAAATCAGGTATAGAAAAAAGTCCTTAGTTGATTGAAAAATTACGTCAGCATGTCAGTCAATAGCAGATTACTAAAATATAACGATTCAAAACCGCTCATATTTTTTGACTCTGTTATAAACGGATTCTTTCCTAAGCAATGTACTTCCTTCTACATTGATCTTAAAGGCGATGGCTGACTTACAACTAATGGCGGCGGATTAGCAAAACTTAAGAAAGGTGCTTTTTAATTTTTATTGTAGAGGTTGTCTCATAAGTAATTATTCAAATAAAAAATCTGCGAAAATCTGTTTAATCTGTGTTTATCAGCGGTCTATTATTTAAAAAATTTTACTTATGAGACAACCTCGTTCTTAAAAGGTTCGATGAATCGAATCCTTACATATGATTTATTGAACAATCTGAAAAACAGAATCTAATACTGTCCCATCAACCCACTTAACAACCGCTACAATTTTATTTTTATTTAATCTTGGTTCTTCCGGTGCACCGCTGCAGATTTCATAAACTTCTTTTTGAATCTCTTCTATAGAACGAATTGGTAACGAAGATTTTTTCAATGCATTCAACAAGTCTTTTCTTCTGGGATTAATTGCAATTCCTCGCTCTGTAATTATTACATCAATCAATTCTCCGGGTCCGCATAAAGTTGTAACATTATCAAGAATCACAGGAATACGATCCCGGAAAGATGGGATTGCCAGTATTGTACATTTCGAGAAGAGACAATTCTGCCAGCCGCCGATTCCGTGAAGTAAATATCCATCTGAATGAGAGACTACATTAGCGTTGAAATTTACATCAACTTCTGTTGCACCAAGTACAGCCGCATCTACAATTGAAGCAAAATTTCCTTTACCGTGATAGTTGTAACTAGTAAATGGAGTAGTATTCACATGTCGAGGATTATCTCGCATAGAGCGAACGCCATCAAGATCAAAAGTTTGTCCGTCAAGAATATAATCTGTTAATCCTTCTTCCAACATTTCAACTAAATATTTTGTGGAACCACCACGGATAAATCTTGCTTTGATTTCTTTTGTTTTCATTTTATCTTTTAAGAAAAGTGCAAATGCAAGATTTGTTCCGCCTGCACCTGCTTGAAAAGAAAAACCGTCTTTCATTATTCCGGCATCTTCCATGAACTGAGCAACATATTCTGCTATTAATAATCGGTCGGGACTCTTCGTAACTTCGGTAGTACCGCTTACAATTTTGGAAGGATCGCCAAGTGAATCAACCTGGACGACGTAATCAACATTGTTCCCTTGAATCTGCCACGGTACGCATGGAAATGGAACAAGATTATCTGTAACAACAATTACATTAGAGGCATATTCAGAATCAGCAAGAGCAAAACCGAGTCCGCCGCAAGCAGATTTACCGTTCACACCATTTGCATTTCCAAAAGGATCTGCAGTCGGAGAGGCAATAACAGCAATATCAATATGAACTTCACCATCTTGAATTGATTGATATCTTCCGCCGTGCGAACGAAGAACTCCTACTCCTTTCATTTTTCCTTCGCTTGTAAATTTTCCAAGCGGTCCGTTCATACTGCCTTCGATGTGATGAATTGTTCCCTCTTCCAGATAAGGAATTAAATGTTTATGGCAAGGGAAGGAAGCGCTTGGAAACCAGCGAATATTTTTGATTCCCATTTCTTTAATTGTGTCGAACAAAATATTTGTAAGTATATCTCCATCACGAAGATGATGATGAGTAGAAATTGTCATTCCATCTTTCAGCCCGGATTTCTTTAATGCCTCATTCAGATTTTTTACAATTTTATTCCCATCGCCGGGATAATCCGCAGTTGATTTGATCGTTGGATTGAATATTCTTCCGGTGGGTTTGTATTTACCAATGCCCATAAAAGGAATTTGTTTTTGTCCATTTACTGCGTTAGGGACAAGTCTATTTGTAGCATTTTTAATTAACTTCATATTATTCTCTTAATAGAACGTTAAATTAGAAAAGCAGGTCTCACTTTCTTTAGTGGTGTAAAATTGCAAATAAGAGCAATACAAATGACATCTCACAAAAAGAAAGGAGACCCAAAATGAACGGGAGTAAAATAAACGTAAGGTGTAATAAAAACAATAATTACCAAGACGAATTGTTCAACTATGATCATTACATAGCCATAGATTGGTCAATAGAAAATATGGCAATAGCAAGAATGACCAAGAAGACAGCCGAAGCAAAGCTGATAGATGTTGATGCAGATAAAAAAGAGTTGAAGATTTATTTAAGAGAGATTACATGTAGCAAGATATTAACGATAGAAGAAACAACAAGCTCGCAGTGGTTGTATGTAGAATTGAAAGAATATGTAGAACGAATAGTAGTATGCGATCCATATAGGAACAGACTCTTTGTATTTTTGAAACAATTTGATTCTTAATTTATTCCACGGGGTGAATCTGTGTTATCTGTGTGCTATTCTTTATCCCAATTTTTATTTAATAATCCATTCAATATAGCAAGCTCAATTGTATGTTGCGCACGTTTTACAACTGGCGCGTCAATCATTTTACTTCCGAGTGCAACTACGCCAATCCCGTTCTTCTTCGCATCATCGAATGCTAGAACAATTCTCTTCGCCTTTTCAATTTCATTTTCAGTTGGAGCAAAAGCATTGTGCACAACTTTAATTTGCCTTGGGTGGATGCATCCTTTCCCTTCAAATCCAATTGACTTTGCTTCGATTACGCTATTTCGTAAACCATCCATGTCATCCACATCCGAAAAGACAGTATCAATGGCTTGAATGCCGGCGGCTTTTGCCGCATTTACAACTGCACATCTCGCGTAGAAACTTTCTCTCCCTTCATTTGTTCTTGCAACGCCAAGGTCAGCAGTGTAATCTTCAAGTCCTACTGCAAGTGCGCAGATTTTCTCGGATGCTGAAGCAATTTCAAAAGCTTTAACAACACCGAGCGCACTTTCAATTATCGGCATAAAGTAGATATCGTTCTGAACATTCCTTTCGGCGCAAATCATTTTTATTTCTTCTTCGACATCCTTAATAGTTAATGCTGATTCACACTTCGGAATCAAAATAACGTGAACATTATGAGGAATGACAAATTTCAAATCATCCAAACCCATCGGCAGTTGATTGATGCGAACCATTCTTTCTGCACCGTAGAAATCAACAGCGCACAGCGCATTACGAACCAAATATCTTGCTGAAGTTTTTTCGTTCGGTGAAACGCTGTCTTCAAGATCGAGAATGATTCCATCCGGATTATGCAATCCTGCATTTGGATAAAACTTTGGCTCATTTCCGGGAAGATAAAGACGGCTGCGGCGTAATCTATCTTTCGTTGTCGAGTAAAGATTTTTTTTGTTCATTTCAGGAAGAAACTCTCGAACATCGTCGGGTCTAAGTTTTTTATAAACAGATTCGAATCGTGCAGCTAGAGTAAAGGGGAGAGCGCCAAAATCTTCAACTAAAATGTTTGCATGTTTAATCTCAAAAAATTCGCACATTGCAATTATTAAATCACTTATGCTATCGCCATACATAGAATCAACTTTACTTTGAAGAGTGGATTTAATTCCTCCGCTTCGAGTCAATTCAATTTCTACGAAACAATCGGAGCGGACTTTATCTCCTCGTTTTCCTGCCGATCCTTTTTTGCTATCAGTTTTCATGATCTATTCTAATTTTATTCGTAATGACCAATTATGGAAACTATTTCAATTGTTTTTTCTTTTACTCGATAAATCAATCTATCTTTTTTATTAATTTTTCTTGACCAGCAAGGGGGAACTTCATGTTTAAGATGTTCTGGTTTTCCAATACCATGAAAAGGAGATTCAGCAATTATTTTGATAAGGTGCTCGATTTTATTGAAGTAATTACTTTGATCTGATTCAGATTTAGTCTTTTGAATCAATTTGATTTGTTTTAACAATTCAGGCGACCAAATTAAGTCAAATTTGTTTCTCACTTTTTAACTCTGAGCACTTGTTCAACTGTTAATTTTTTCCCTTTACCTTTTTCTAACTGTGAGATCCCTTTTTTAATACTTTTTACCCATTTGGGATTGCTCATCACATAAAGGTTTTCAACCATGTTATCGAATTCTTCTTTCGAGACGAGCACTGCATCTTTTCTTCCTTTTGAACCAACGATTATAACCTGATCGGCATTATCGTTAACATAATTAATTAACCTGTTTAATTTGTTTCTTGCGTCTGTATATATTATAGCTTGCATACTATCTCCTTAATTCTGTCATTATACTGGCACAAATTTAATGAATGTAAAATCATCAGCAAAGGGGAAAAATATTATTATTTAACGATTATTCTTCTTCATGGTACTGTGTTTTACTCTTTTAGTTATTCTCGGCTTTTTCTTTTGATATTTTTGTTTTAGCGCCAGCATGTTCATAAAATGTCTTGCATTCAATTTATCACAATCAAAAATCA
>JAJYXU010000020.1 GCA_021801605.1 Bacteroidota bacterium | reverse complement strand
TCCGTAACCGCTCAGAGCAAAGATGATCAAATTTGCCTCGACTGTCACGGAGATAAAACATTTACAACGACACGTAATGGAAAAGAAGTTTCGCTTTTTGTAAACGGAAAGTCATTTGCCGGATCGGTTCATGAAGAAGTGAGTTGTACCGGCTGCCATTCCGATGTTGATCCAAACAATCTTCCCCATTCAGAAAAATTAAGCAAAGTAGTATGTGCAACGTGCCATGAAACTCAGGCTTCCCATTATAATAGGAGTTTGCACGCTCAAGCTTTTAAAAAGGGATTATCGTTAGCGCCGACTTGCGTCTCTTGCCATACAGAACATGAAATTCTTTCTTTTAAAAATCCGAAATCAAGAACATATGTGATGAACATTCCCTCTCTATGCGGTCAATGTCATAAAGAAGGAACTCCAGTTTCAGGAATAGTAAACCCGGAAGAACGAAAAGTTCTTAGCGATTATACAGAATCTATTCACGGTGAAGGGTTATTTAAACGTGGTTTGATAGTAACGGCGGTTTGTACCAGCTGTCATACTTCACATGATATTCTTCCTCATACAAATCCACTTTCAACAATTAATCGTAACAACATTGCAAAAACTTGTACTCAATGTCATAGACAAATCGAACAAGTTCATCAAAAAGTAATTCGCGGTTCACTTTGGGAAAAAGAACCAAATAAAATTCCTGTCTGTATTGATTGCCACGCACCTCATAAAGTTCGTAAAGTTTTTTATGATGACAGTTTCCCGGACGATAAGTGCATAAAATGTCATTCACAAAAAGATATTTCTAAAGTAGTTGATGGAAAAAGAGTTTCTCTATATATAGATGCGGATCAATTTAAAAACTCTGTTCACAAGATAAATTCTTGTATTAAATGTCATACCAATATTAGTAATTCAAAAAATCCAGTCTGCTTAAATAGCGGAAAAGTTGATTGCTCTATTTGCCATACAGTTCAAGTTGATGATTATAATATTAGTTTACACGGACAAAAACACGCTGCAGGCGATAAGACAGCGCCATATTGCACCGATTGTCACACAACCCATAATGTTCAATCAAAGAAAAATATCTCATCCCCAACTTTTGCCCGGAATGTACCGGAGCTTTGCGGCAAATGCCACCGCGAGGGGAAAAATATTGCAGTTGCCTTAGATGAAAGCAAATTAGGAATTGTTGCTAACTATAGAGAAAGTATCCACGGTAAAGGTTTATTACAAAGCGGATTGATGGTTACTGCAACATGCGTAAATTGTCATTCAAGCCACAGAGAGCTGCCAAAGAAAGACCCTCGTTCAACTGTAAATCCAAATAACATAGCAACAACTTGTGCACAATGTCATCTTGGTGTTTATGAAGAATTTAAAAAAAGCATTCATAGTTCGGATGTTACAAAGACAGATAAAAAACTTCCAGTATGTAACGACTGCCATTTATCTCACGAAATTAACCGTGTGGATTTAAATGACTTCAAAACTTCAATCCTTGTACAATGCGGCAAATGTCATGAGAAAGTTACAGAGACATATTTCGACACATTTCATGGTAAAGTTTCTAAACTTGGATCTAATCGGGCTGCTCGATGCTTTAACTGCCATGGTGCGCATAATATTTTACCGGTTAGCAATCCCGCATCACAATTGAGTCGCGGAAAAATTGTTGAGACCTGTAAAAAATGTCATCCAAATTCAAACAGAAAATTTGTTGGATATTTAACTCATGCCACACATCATAATAGAGATAAATACCCTTACCTTTATTTTACATTCTGGTTCATGGTAATTCTATTAACAGGCACATTTACTTTCTTCGGTATTCACACCATCTTATGGTTTTCTAAAGCATTGAAAGAAAACAAAAAGAACAAGGAACTCGAAAGGAAAAATAAAATGCTTGAACAAGAAGAGACGGATGAGCATTATAACAAAGAGGACTAGCTAACAAAAACAGAAAAATTTATAACTGAAGTAAAAAAACATAAAAAGAAGAGTCATATGATAGACACATCGGAAGTAAAAAAAGGCAAATATTACGAAAGGTTTGATGCCTACTCTAGATTTCTTCACGTCTTAGTAATAACCAGTTTTATCTTACTTGCAATTACCGGAATGATAATTAAATTTTCAGGAAGCGGAATATTTCAAATTCTTTCTGATATGATGGGTGGTTATGCAGTAACAGGATTTATTCACCGGGTAGCGGCAGTTGTAACATTCATTTATTTCGGTCTTCATATTGGTTATCTAATCCGTAAGGTCAAAAGGAAGAGAACAAAATTTACATCCCTTTTGCGTGGAGAAAATTCCTTGATACCGAACAAGCGCGATCTAAAGGAATTCATTGCAACGATGAAATGGTTTCTTGGCAAAGGTAAGCGTCCAGAATATGGTAGATGGACATACTGGGAAAAATTTGATTATTGGGCAGTGTTTTGGGGTGTTGCTGTAATTGGTTCAAGCGGTTTAATTTTATGGTTTCCTGAATTTTTTACAAATCTCGGCTTGCCGGGATCATTCATCAATATTGCAACAATTATTCACAGCGACGAAGCTCTTCTTGCTGTTGGATTTATTTTCACTTATCACTTTTTCAATACTCATTTCCGCCCGGATAAATTTCCGATGGATACTGTTATCTTTACCGGGAAAGTCCATATTGATGAATTAAAATCGGACCGTCCGCGTGAATATGAAATAATAATGCAAGACCCTGAACTTCAGAAAAAGTTTGGAGATGCCCCGCCTGTATTTTTAAGAAGAGCAGCTAGAATTTTCGGTTTTACTGCATTAATTATCGGTGTAGTTTTGATTTTATTAATTATTTATTCAATGCTTTTCTTATATCAGTGATATTTTTTTACGGAGTTTTTTCATGTTCACTCTTTCGAAAAAGTTTTTTTTGAATCTTTGTCCCCTTTTTTTTCTCTTTTTTATCAATAACTATACATTTGCACAAGAATTTAAGTGCGCAGATTGTCATGAGAATGTAATTCAGAAATCAGTTCATAATGAAGTAATTAGCTGCCAGGATTGCCATTCAGATATTAAAGATGAAAGTCATATAGAGAAGAAGAAACACAAAAAAGTTAAGTGTGAAACTTGTCATGAAGAATATGCAGATCTTGTTAAGAGAGATATCCATCATCGTTTAAAAGGAAAGGTAAAAAATCCACCGGATTGTAAAAAATGCCATGGTACGCATGAAATTCAAACTCCACCTAAAGAAAATAAACTTAAGGTAAAAGAATATTGTTCAAAGTGTCACACAAGTCTGGTACTTGCTAACCCCTATCACACTAAAGTTGTTGAAGGGAATAAATGTATAAGCTGCCACAAACAAAATGATTTTACAAAACTCTCACAATCGGTTCACAAGAATTTAGAATGCGCTGATTGTCATAATTACATCTCTAATAATCTTACCAATCATCCAAAGAACGTTGGAGCTACACAGAAAGCGGATTGTTATTTATGCCATTCAGCTATCGCCAAAGAACACAGAGAAAGTATTCACGGTATATCTTTAAGTGAAGGTATTGATGAAGCTGCAATGTGTTGGAATTGTCACGGTTCTCATGAAATAAAAAAAGTAAATGACCCGGCAAGTAAAGTTTATCCCAAAAATTTGGCAACAACATGCGGAACATGTCATGATAATCCTAAACTTGTTCAAAAATTTTCGTTCAGTATAAAAAATCCGGGATTACTGTATTCAAATTCGATCCACGGTAAACTTGTAGAAGAGGGAAAATTAAATTCAGCAAATTGCAGCACATGCCATGGCGTTCATAATATTAAAAATCGAATTCAGCCCGGATCAACGATTTCCAGTTTCGAGATTCCCGAGACATGCGGTAAGTGTCACAGAGAAATTGCAGATGAGTACGAAAAATCAATGCACTGGATAAGAGCAAAAGTAGGAATCAGAGAAGCTCCGGTTTGTAATGACTGCCATACTGAACACAGCGTGCAGATTGTTAATAGTAGATTAGAAACACGAAAACTTCAACAACAAACATGTATTGTCTGTCATGAAAATTCAAAAATAGCTCAAAGATATGATATTACCGGTGGGCAAGTTAAACAATACGAAGACAGCTATCATGGTTTAGCAATGCTGCGTGGTGATAAAGACGTTGCATTGTGTGTAGATTGCCACAGCGTTCATAAAATTTTACCCAAGAATAATCCGGAATCGTCGGTAAACCCGGCTAACATAACTGCTACTTGTAAGAAATGCCATGCGAATGCTACGGATACTTTTTCAAAAAGTTATTCTCATAAGACTTTAGATCAGACTGCATCAAAAATTGAAGACGTTGTTACATATGTTTATCAATGGCTTATCATCTCCGTTATTGGAGGAATGATTCTTCACAACTTGTTAATTTTTATTTATGAGATTCGTAAAAAAAGGCGGCACGAAAAAGCAGAAATAAGAATTCCAAGATTTACAAGGAATGAAGTTATCCAACATTATTTACTTCTAACTTCGTTCATTACTTTAGCCATTACAGGATTCGCTCTTAAATATCATGCAAGCTGGTGGGCAGAATTATTGCAAACATTTGGATTGAGCGAAACGGCTCGTCAATACATTCACCGCAGCGCAGCCGTAATTATGATTACAAGCGGTCTCTATCATATTTTCTACCTAATATTTACACCGCGCGGAAGAGATGTTCTCTTAAATTTAGTCCCAAAATTTCATGATATTACCGATGCGTGCGATAATATTCTTTATTATCTCCGTCTGAAAAAAGAAAAACCAAAATTTGACGACTATGATTACACCGAAAAAGCCGAATACTGGGCTTTGATCTGGGGAACAATTGTTATGGGTGCAACCGGTTTTATATTATGGTTCCCCACAGTTGTTGGCAATTGGGCTCCAACATGGTTAATTAAAGTCAGCGAGCTAATTCATTTCTATGAAGCAATTTTAGCAACACTCGCAATTGTTGTATGGCATTGGTTCTTTGTAATCTTCCATCCGAATGAATATCCTATGAGTCTAACCTGGATAGACGGGAAAATGTCTCTTCATAAATATCGTCATCATCACGAAAAACATTTTAGACGGATAGTTCTTGAATGGAAAGAATTCAAAAGTGGTAAACGTGATATTAAGAAAGTAAGCAACTCTACTAAATTATTTACTTCAGCATTGGAGAAGAACGGCATTAATTCGGAGTCCGTAATTCAGCATGAAATTGATAATGACCCGGAATTAAGAAATTGGATTGAAGAAAACCTTAACATAAAAGATGAGAAAAAAGAAAATATTACTTAAGGGTGGTTCTAAAAATTATCTTTTTTAAAAATTTAACACAGAGAACGCAAAGAATACGCAGAGTTCACAGAGAATATTGAAGTTTTTAGAACCACCCTTAATAAATAGCGTTATCCTGAATTACAATGTTGCCTATTAATCGTAAATGGGCTATTTTAAAATAGGATTAAGAAGTTCTTTTATATAATTCAATATATTTTTATATCAATCATTCAACTTATCCACGGAGGAAAAAATGAATTTCAAAACTTCAATTTTTGCATTAATAATAGTAGCGGCTTACCTTTTCATGCCCGCAAATACAAATGCACAAGCTAAATATGTTGGTACTAAAACATGCGGCATGTGCCATAAATCTGAAAAGCAAGGGCAGCAGTTAAAAATTTGGTCGGACAGCAAACACGCTCAGGCATACAAAACTCTCTTAACACCAAAAGCAGATGAAATTGCTATGAAGAAAGGCGGAAAAAAAGCTGCTGAAACTCCTGAATGTTTGAAATGCCATGTTGGTGAAAAAGCTTTAGTTGAATCAGCTTTCAAAGCAGATGGCGTACAATGCGAAACATGCCATGGCGCTGGTTCAGAATATAAATCAATGCCGGTTATGAAGAACAAAGAAGAAGCAAAGAAGAAAGGTTTGATTATTCCAGAAGGTGAAAAATTCTGTAAAACTTGTCATAACCCGGAAAGCCCATCATTTAAAGAATTCAAGTATGCTGAAATGTGGAAAAAAATCGCTCATCCAACACCTAAAGGTTAATTCTATTTTATAGAGCATAAAATGAAAAAAATATTTTTGTTGTTTCTCTATTTTAGTCTGCCGTTTATGATTTCTGCCCAGAATCTAAACGGCAGCATTTCTTCTTCATTCTATACATTCGAAAGATTTGACACACTAAAGACCTCCGACACTTTCATTAGAAATTTCGAATCTTTATTGCTAAACTTCAATTACAATAAGATTTCGGTGCGAACCCGAATGAACTTTGAAACGAATCTCAGTAATGCTTTGGACAGCGATCCTAGAATGAGATTTTACAACTTATATCTTGAAGCTCGTGATATATTCGATGTTTTTACTTTGAAACTCGGAAGACAGCCCTTATTCACACCTGTTGCCGGAGGTTTATATGATGGAGTTAATCTAAAATTTAGATACTCCGGCGTATCAATTACCGGTTTTTACGGCGGGAATGTTCCGGCTTATCAGAAATTACAAATGACTAAAGACCTCAGCAATGATTATGTATTAGGCGGAAAATTTGAAGTAAATTTTCTCGATCATTTTAATTTCGGATTGAGCTACATAGACAAAAATTTCAAACCTCTTGATTTTACTGCATTGCGATTAGACGCGAATCTAAATTTGATTCAAATACTTATTGAACAAAAATCGAATCAATTTAAATTTCTCACCGCCGAGGCATCATATTTCTTAAATGAAAAAGTAAATATTGACACACGTTACGAATACGATCTGAACTTCAATACAACTTCTAAATTTGAAGTTAGCGGTCGTGTTCAAGCTACCGATGAATTAGGTGTTGATGCTTATTATAATTACCGCGAACCGAAGATCAGATACAACTCCATCTTTTCTGTATTTGATTACGGTAATTCACAAGAAATAGAAGGCGGAATAGATTATAAGTTTGGAAGAGATGTTACCATTTTTGGAAAATATGGAAACGTAATTTACGATGACGACAGCTCTCAGAGATTAAATATTGGAGCCACAACAACGTATGGAAGTTTCAGCTACAGAAAAACATTTGGATATGCCGGAGAGCTTGATGCGGTTTCTTTTTATACTGCACACACATTTGCCAATGGGTTTATCACTCCATCAGCCGGAATTGCTTTTACAAACTATAAACTCTCCCAAGATTCAGAAGTTAATATTATTACAAGCATTCTTGGCGGAGTTAATTTAAGACCATGGACTTACTTATCATTTGATCTTCAGGGTCAGTATTTCAATAACAAAATTTACAAGAATGATTTTAGAATTCTATTCAAAGTAAATTACTGGTTTAATACTAATTTCTAGAATATTATGAAAATAAAATATTTATACGGTGCCTTAGCTCTATCTCTAATTTGTTTTTTGACAATTGCTGCAATTAACAAGAATGGGGACAGCGAACAGGAAAAGAGTAACAAAGATGTAATTAAATTTTCGCATAAGGTGCATAAAGAAATAACTGATTGCGCTTCATGTCATACTGGAGCTGTCGAGAGTGTTTCTCTTAACACACGGCTGCTTCCCGAAAAATCTGTCTGCGCAACTTGTCATGATGTTGACGATGAAAAAAATTGCGTACAATGTCATTATGGCGATAAATTCGAGCCGCTCATTCAGAAAAAACCAGAAATGATTTTCAATCATAAATTCCATTTAACAGATCAGAAGTTGGCTTGTGAATCTTGCCATAAGGGTTTGTCTGATGTTGATTATAGTTTCGAATCGGTTTCTGTTTTACCTGCAATGTCTGTTTGTAGTGATTGCCATAATAATAATTCAGTCGCAACAAACGTGTGCGAATCTTGTCATATTTCAACCGTAAAATTGATTCCGCAAGATCATAAACAAGTATCTTTCTTAAAAAATCATAAGTTCAATGCCACAAAAGATAATGCTCAGTGTCAAATGTGTCATAATAACTCTTTCTGCGAATCATGTCACGTTTCTACAACAATGATCACGGAAAAAAATAGTGTGCGCGATTTTTATACACCTTATTCACCACACAAATTTATTGATAATACAAAACAGCAAAATATTACACGTGTACATGATTTGAACTACCAATACACACACGGAATTGATTTGAAAGGCAAGACAACAGAATGCCAGACATGTCATCAGCCCGAGACTTTCTGCGCCAAATGTCATGATTCCAAAGGGGGCGATTTTGCATTGGAAGGAATTGTTCCAACTTCGCATAGAGCACCAAACTTTGTAACAATTGGCGTTGGAACGGGAGGCGGTCAACATGCGATTCTTGCTCGAAGAGATATCGAACAATGTTCATCATGCCATGATCTTCAAGGTGCAGATCAAAATTGCATTCTCTGCCATGCTGATAATGATGGAATCAAAGGGACAAATCCAAGAACACATTCAAGAAATTTTGGTGCTGATTTGGAAAAAGGAGATTGGCATACAGACCAAGGATCGGTCTGTTATTCTTGTCATACAGATGCTAATGCGCGTCCTGGCGGTATCGAAGGAGTTGGCTTCTGCGGTTATTGCCATAAATAAAAATTTTCTTCTGGGTAAACTATGAGATATACAAAATTTTATTTGCTCTTATTCGGTTCACTTGGAATTTTCTCTTCATGCAGCGATTTAAAAAATGATGTTACTGCCCCGCCCAATTTAGCTCTTCATGGTGCGAATGTATTAAATCCCGCTTCGAATAGTTTTCACGGTGTTACAGTAAAAGACAATGGATTGGAAAGTTGTAAGCAATGCCATTCTTCAAAACTGGATGGCGGAACTGCAACGGTAAGTTGCGCTACGACTAACTGCCATCCAAATATTTCCGTTCACCAAAATAAAGCTGAGATTAACAATCCAACCTCTGCATATTTTCATGGTTTGTATATTGCAACAAAGAAAGTGAAAATGAGCGACTGCAACCAATGTCATGGAACTAATTATTCCGGAGGAATTGCAAGTCCAGCTTGCAGTAGCTGTCATTCAACAATTACTGTTCATCAAAATGGAATTTCTGACGTCTCTTCACAAAATTTTCATGGGAAATTTGTTGCTTCATTGAAATGGGATATGACAAATTGTAAAACATGTCATGGAACTAATTATGCTGGTAAAGTTGCCAGTTCATCTTGCAATACTTGCCACACAAATTCCGGTGGTCCTGAAGCTTGCAATACTTGTCACGGCAATTTTTCTGACCCAACTTCCATTGCACCTCCAACAGATATCGCTCGTAATGTTGATACAAAATT
>JAJYXU010000105.1 GCA_021801605.1 Bacteroidota bacterium | reverse complement strand
AGAACGCAGATGACACAGATTAAACGGATTAACGCAGATTTAATCCGCGAAAATCTGCCAAATCTGCGTCATCTGTGTGCTATTAAAAATGTTGCAGTCCTGTACAATTCTATTTTTCAGAGGTCTCGATTAGAAATCAAAAACCTTTTCTCACTGTGAAAAACCTCAATTGTTGATAAAATGAAATTGTTTGAGTCTTCATCTTAGAGTTACAAAATGATTTCTCTTAATATGTTATATAAAATATATTACTCAAATAATTCTTTGCGTTTTAGCACCTCGGTCTAAATACCTGCAGTATAAAACGGTTGGCAAGTTAGCTGTTCCTTCCTTTCATTCTAGGCGCTATAACGCTAAGGATCGGAGGTAACGAAATGAAAAGATTGAGATTGTTATTTTTCATTGTCTTTACTTTTTTAGCTTTGAATTCGATTGCTCAGACATGGACTCCTTCCGAATCATCACACTTTGGTGTAGATGGATTTGAGACTGCTGATTTCTTTCTTCTTACACCACAGCAATTGGACAACGCCTACAGATGGGAAGCTTCCGGTTTGAGAAACATGAACATGGCATGGAACAGAACTCTTAGTCCTACCGGCGGACAATTTAGATGGAACGTTGTTGAGGCGGTTCAAGGAACTTACGATTGGTCTAAGCCGGATGCATTTGTAAATAGGATCCAAGCTGAAGGTCTGCAATTGCTCGTTCTTGTTCACCCGTTCGCTCAGTGGGATCAGCCCGGTAAGAACGATATGAATTACGATAAGCCGAACAACATGACTGCATTTAAACGTTTCATAGCAAAACTAGTTGAACGATATGACGGCGACGGTGTCAATGATATGCCGGGACTTTTATATCCTATCAGGTACTATGAAATAGGTAACGAGCCTGAGTTACAAACTTTCGGGGATGCACCGGGAACGTATAATGATTTTATGGAGACTGTTAAGGCTGCTCGTGATACCGCAAAAATTGTTTATCCCAATGTCAAGATAGTTATTGCAGGCGCAACGCCAATATATGACTCGCGTGGATTTCTAAATCAAGTAGATTCATTTTGGAAAGGAGCTTTAAATCGCTCAAACGCCGGAAGCTATTTCGACATTTTTAATTTCCACTTTTTTGTCGGTGAATATTCACAGGATATTTCAGTTTATATTGACTACTGGAAGCAGCTTTTATCTGTGTATGGTTTGTCGGGAAAAGAAATTTGGCTTACAGAAACAGGCACATACTCAGGTACCGCTTCCAATTTGGATGGAACAACATGGCCCAACCAATCTACAACATATCAGGCGGGATGGTGGATTAAGCAAGCTTCTTATGCGCTTGCGAACGGTGTCTCTAAATTATTCTGGGTATTCTATTATTCCGATCAAACGGATTGGAGAAGCAAGGTTGCATTCGTAAATATAGACAAGACAACTAAAAAAGCGGTGTACTATTCACACAAGCTCATGGCGGATAAAATTGACGCTTATTCTTCAGCATTACAGAATGCATACGCTGAGTCCGGACAGTACCAAACTTCAGGGAATTTCAAATTCACAGCAGCAGGAAAACCGATTTATCTTTTGTGGGACGATGCAAACGGGAATGTTACTTTATCCGGTATTTCTACTGCTAGTGTGAAAACTACAAAAGGTGTTCCTCAGCTTGACGGAAACGGAAGTGTTATACTTGATAATTCCGGTAATCCGACATTCAACACTTCAACTGCGTCCGTTACGAATGGGCAGGTAACTTTAGCACTTTCTTCCGTTCCAATCTACGTTGAAGAAGTTGCAACTGTGCCGAATAAGCCAACACTTGTTTACCCGTCTAACGGTCAAAATAATTTGCAGACTCAATTAAACTTGATGTGGCATAAAACAACGTATGCGGATAGCTATCGATGTGAAATAGCGAGTGATGTAGCATTCAATCAAGTATTGGTTAGTGATTCCGTTTTGACGGATACTGTTAAACAAATAACATTAGTAAATCATGGCAAGAGATATTATTGGCGGATAAGAGCCAAGAACACGGCAGGCACAAGCCAGATGTCCGATGTCTGGAATTTCGTTACGATTATTCCGCAGCCGGATCAACTAACTGCAATGCTAACAAATTCTAAAGAAGTAAAACTAACATGGCGCGATAACTCAAATGGTGAATTTGGTTTTATCGTTGAGAGAAAAATAAATAATAACAACTATACTGTGATTGATACTGTGCACACTATTGAAACGTTATATATTGATAATAAAGTCGCAGAGGGTTATACATATAGTTATAGAATTAAGGCATACACCGATGTTGCGGGATCAGGATACAGCAACGAGGCAAGTGTTACAGTGACAGATGTTCGAGACATCGATTTGCCAAAAGAATTTTCGCTCAGTCAGAATTATCCCAATCCTTTCAATCCATCAACAACAATTTCATATACAATTCCATCAGTAGAGACGGGACATGTTCCGTCTTTACAACATGTTATTTTAAAAGTTTTTGATGTACTTGGAGGGGAAGTTGCAACACTTGTAAATGAAGAACAACCACCAGGAAATTATTCTGTTATGTTTAATGTAGGAGCGATTCACCGAATCGCTCTACCAAGCGGTGTTTATTTTTATATTCTAAGAGCTGGCAATTATACTGCTGGCAAAAAAATGTTGTTACTCAAATAGCGAGAAGTAAAACCTCTAGCTTCTTGCTTTTCACCGTTCACGTCTTCCGTTTCATCTTTCACATAAATTATTCCTTTCTCCACGCAATCTTATCGCCCTCTTTCACTCCATGTCTTTCGCAGTAGCCGGCATTAACTTCAACAACATACTGAGCGGGTTTTATTGAGGGTAACGATTTTTCTGAGTACGGCTCCGCATTCTTCTGAATCTTTACAATTTCCATTTTAGCGTTTACGAAGATGATATCGAGCGGAAGGATTGTGTTTTTCATCCAGAATGCCTGCAACTCTTCGGAATCAAAAATGAAAAGCATCCCCTGGTTCTCATCCATTTTATCACGGTACATTAAACCGGTTTCTCGCTTTGCAGAATCATCGGCAATTTCAATATCAATTTTGGTAATGGTATCGCCTTTTGAATTGGTGAATAATAATTCACCTTCCTTTACGAACGAGAATGCCGTTTTAGTGCCCACTGCTTTATCCAGATCTTTGTTTGATGTTTCATTTCTAACCAATACGTTAGATAAAATAAAATATGCGACAAATGCAATCAGAAGAATAACAACTCCAATCTGCATCAATAGATTTTTTCTTGGTTGATTTTTTTTCTTAGCCATAGTCGGTTTTGATTTTTATTTTGAAATTCTATGTATTCTAAACGGAATCTTTTTTCAAACAAAGACACAGAAATAATTTAAGAATATTTATGCATTATAGCTTTAACTCAACTTCTCTATGGGACGACTTAAATGAAATTTTTATTGAACGGTAACCGGATAAATCATTTCCAAGCGATAATACATTTTTACCGGGCAATATGTTTCCCGAAAGTAGAATATCATTCACTTTTTCTTTTATACCGGTAATCTCAATTTTCTCTTTCTCTTTTGAATAAAGAAGAATAGTTGATTTCCGATTCACCTCTTTAATTAATACTGGTTTGCTCAGTATGTTGTCAACTTCTGCAAGCGCAATCAATTGCGGAAATTTAATTGAGATCACGTTCGATGATTCAATGCTTTCATTCCACAATTTGCTTACGGATTTCAATGTAAAATAATAATTCACGCGTTTCGGTTTATCAATAGCAAGTGTAACGGAATATCTATCGGCTGGAATGACATCAAACAGATAATCTGCAAGCAATTCTGAATTGGAATTAGGGAGATTGTACAAAGCGAAATATCTAATGCTGTCGTTTCCCGATTTCATTTTTTGATAATCCCAGCTCAGTGAAAATAAATTTTGTGCTGATTCATTTTTCATGTACTTGAGATTTGCAGGCGGTTCGGGATAAATTCCATCCAGCCATGCCATTACAGCCGGATAAGTTTTATATTGGAACGGGTTGAATTCCGTCTCTTTAATATTTTCGTAACGGAAGAATGATACGCCGTCTGCATTGATTGAACGCGCATACTGTATCATTTGATCCATATCCGGTTTAACGCTTGGTTTGTAAGCTCCAATACCAAGCACAACACTCCGCCCATAAGAATTTTCCACCCAATCTTTTGCAACAGCACCAAACCGCGGGTTATCATTGAAGCCCCAGTAAATTTGCGGCGCAACGTAATCAATTATTCCGCGCTTCAGCCACTCACGCGAATCCTGATACACTTCCGTGTATCCTTCCCAACCGTTTGAACCTTTTTGATTTTTATAAATACCGATCGGAGCCACGCCAAGTTTGATGTAATGTTTAACCGCTTTGATTTTTTTGCTGATCAGTTCAACAAGATCTGTAATATTTTTTCTGCGGTATTCATCGCGCGATAGACCGGTTCCATGAACGCTGTAAGAAAATTCATCTTCAAAATTTTTACCGGGATAACGAATGTAATCCAGATGAACGCCGTCAATATCATAATTCTCAACCATCTCGGCAATCATTTCAGAGATATATTCGCGCACTTCAGGAAGACCGGGATCGAGCCATAAACTTTTTTGCCCGTCTCGAATGTCTTCAACAATCCATTCAGGTTTTCTTTTAAAAATATGATTTGGATTGTTTAAAATGTTTGACTCAGTTCCGCTGAAGCATTTAACAACATTAACCCAAGCGTGAATTTCCAAGCCGCGCTTGTGCGCTTGTTCAACCGCAAATTGAAGTGGGTCGTATGATGCGGCTCCGTCAACCTCTCCGGTTATATAAGGAGAAAAAGGTTCGAATGAAGATTTGAATAATACTGTACCGTTGCTGCCGACTTGAAAATAAACTGTGTTTAGATTTTTGGACTTGATGTTATCTAAAATTTCGATGAGCGCACGTTTCTGTTTTTCCTGGTCAAATGTCTGAGGAGGCCAATCTAATCTAAAATTTGTAGCAACCCAAACCGCACGAGTTTCTCTTTCGATTTGTGAGAATACATTACCAGTAAAGATTAGGAATACTGCAAAAACCAGAAACGATTTTATCTTCATCAGTTGTTCCCAAACGATTACTGTTGAATAAAATAATTCATTCCCTGTTGTATAGATTGAGTTACATCGCTCTCGCAAACTTCAACATCAACCACAACATTTCCTACATCGTGCAGCAGCACAAATTTTATTTTGTGATCGCGTCCTTTCTTATCACGTTTCATAATTTCATAAATACGTGCAGTATCAAATTTTCTTAAAACAATTTTGTCTTTAAGCATCAGGGGAAGTTTTAAATATTCGTTAAAAAGTTTTTCATCCAACAATCCGATACGTTTAGAAAGATCAAGAGCGCATACTAATCCAATTATAACTGCCTGCCCGTGCTTAATCTTAAAATTTTGCTCAATTTCAACCGCATGCGCAAATGTATGTCCAAGATTCAAAATCTTTCTCAGACCGTTTTCTTTTTCATCTTCAGAAACAACGTCTCCTTTGAAACTAATACACGTATCAATAATTTTCAAAGCTACTGCTGAATCTGTTTTAAGAAGTTTTGGCAAATAATTTTTACATGTGAGGAAAAATTTTGGATCAATTAGAAAAGCATACTTCACAATTTCGCCAACACCACAAATGATTTCCTCTTCTGGCAATGTTTTCAAAAATTCGGTATCTATTAATACAAACTCCGGCTGGTATATCGCTCCAACAGTATTTTTGGTATCGCCGGAATTGATTCCGGTTTTTCCGCCAATTGAACTATCCACTGCGGCAAGAAGTGTAGTAGGCACCTGAATAAATTTGACACCACGCATAAATGTAGCTGCGGCAAAACCGGCAATGTCTCCGGTAATTCCTCCGCCAACAGCAATAATAAGGGTGTCTCTGCCGAAACCTTTTGTAATAAGATCATCTACTAATTTTGATAGAGAAACAAAATTTTTCTCGACTTCACTCGCGGCAAATTCGTGTACAGATACTTTACCCGAAAAATTTGAAGTAAATCTTTTTATATCCTCGCGATGAAGATTCATCACATTCCGGTCAATTACCAAGAACAAATTTCTAAATAATTTTTTTGAGCGGATTATTTTATCGAGCGAATCAAAAATATTAATTCCAATGTAAACCGGGTATTCTTTACCGGGAATATTTATTTCAATCTTTTTCATTTATTAGTACCGAAATCCTTTTTGCAATTTTATCAACTGTTCTTCCAAGAGGTTGTAAATCTGTATTTATAATTAAATCCGCCTTTTCATAATACAAACGCCTTTTTTCGAGAAGTTCTTTTATTCTTTCTAAAAAATCTTCCTCATTTTTTTCTCCAAGTACTAGATCGCGAAACAGCGGGCGGTCGATTTTATTTTTCAATCTTTTATATAAATTATTTGGTGAAACTTTGAGATAAATTATTTTCCCGGTCGATTTCAAAAGATCAAAATTTGTTTGACTGGTTAGAGTTCCTCCACCAAGAGAGATTACAACACCTGCCCGCTCAGAAAGATTTTGCAATACTCCAAATTCAATTTCCCGGAAATATGCTTCTCCTTTCTTTTCAAATATTTCTACAATCGTTTGTCTCTCTTTACTCTCAATTACCTTGTCAAGATCAAAAAATTCCAGTCCCAGCACGTTTGCTAAGATTGGTCCAATCGTACTTTTACCGCTTGTCATAAATCCGGTTAAGTAAATTCGTTTTTCTTTCATTAATTATTTATATGATAGTATTCGGAACACAATATAATTAAACGAAAAGGAAGTTTTTGAATAATGTTGCAGAATATGCTAAAATGATACTGTTTTGAGATGAAGGGCACAAGCACCAAATTACCCCATCTACCGGAGAATCAGAAATTAATTACAGCCCCGAGTGTAAATGTAACTCCATCTATATTTACTTTAGAGTTGAAAGTTTGAGATGGAAACGTGTATTTAACATCGTTGTAGTTAACAACCGGATTGGAATATTTACTTGTCATTTCAAATTCCGGATCGCGGGAACGCATTTGCCCGCGCACAGAAATAAAATCATTTATTACGTAGTCCATTCCAATTGCTACATGAATTCCGTAGCCAATTTTTTTTGATTCATTAGAAATTGTTACATCGCCCAGTTCTCGAATTTGCTCTCCTATGTAAATTCCAAATCCCCCGCCCAGGAAAAATTTAAAACGCTCGGTAGAAAATGGAATAAGATAAAATACAGATAGCTCGATCGGAATCATTTTATAACCGTCTTTCATCTTGGCTCTAGTTCCGCCCAAATTCATAGAACTATCAAAAGTCTTTTCAATTAATTCCGATCCCGCCCCGATAATGATTGACTCCGAAATTTGATAACGCAGATCGAATGAATAGCTTGTGATCCCATCAAGATTTAAGTGAGTATTGCGAATGAATGGATCTGCGGCATTCGGCTGAAGATAAAGTTTAGAGGTAGATGTATAGTTAATGTTGAATGAAACGCCGGAATTTTTTCCGTTAGACTGTGCTGGAATTGAAATCGTTATAACGAAAAAAAATAAAATTATTTTTGAAATTAGCTTCATCATATCTTTGATGAAATTTGATAAATTGAACTGCCAATTGAAAGTGCAAAAAAAAACCGTCCAGATTTACCGGGACGGTTTTTCAAATCAACAATTAATATTATCTATAAAACTGAAAGCGATTATCAACAATATCTGCTTCTTTTTTTAGATCTTGAATCCACTGACCGTAAAAGTTAGACTTCTTAGAGAACAAAAGTTGTTTTTTAATTTCTGCTTTTTGTGCCTCGAATAAAGACGGATCGTACTTGGTTCTGTAATTAACCTTAATCAAATAAACATTCGATGTACCTTTAACCGGCTGGGACCATTTGTTTAAATCGCCTTTAGTAGAATATTCGCTGAAAGCATAGTCGCGACCAATACCTGGTATACTGCCAAACGTTGTAAACTCGGTAGTTGTATCAACTCTTGCCGCAGCCCAAACAGTTTTTGCAATATTACCGTCTCCGTTGTCCCCAATTTTAGAACGAATTTCTTTTGCAATAGAAGCAGCTTTGTCCAACTTCATTTTAAGTAAAAGAGTATTCTTAATCTGCGCTTTTGTTTCTTCAAAGTTTTTTAATCCCGGCTTAGTTACATCAGAAACCATTACTACAACATGTCCCGCAGCAACTCTAAAAACATCGCTCACTTCTCCTACACTATTATCGAATGCAAATTTTACAAGCGCTCTATTTACACCAATACCGGGAATTCCCTGTGCTTCTTCATCGAAAGATGGGGTTTCAATTACAGCGTACTTCATCACTTTAGCTTCACTCTCAAATCCATCTTTTTTTGCGATGAAAGAAAAATCTTGAGCATCTTGATAAAGTTTATCTGTAGTTGTAGCTGATGGCTGAATTTTGTTTACAATTTTTTCAACCACAAAGTCCTGATTTGAACGGTCTGTAACTTTAATTATATGATAACCGAATGGTGATTTAACAGGTTTTTGAATCACTCCAACTTTTCCGTTAAAGGAAGCATCTTCAAATGGTTTGACCATCTGTCCGCGCCCAAACCAGCCGAGATCTCCGCCTTGGAATTTACTTCCATCGTCAGATTTTTCTTTTGCAACAGATGCAAAGTCGGCGCCTTTCATTAATTGATTATAAATGTCATTCGCTTTTTGAAGATCGGCTTTATCATTTCCGGTTGATTTAACCAGAATATGAGAAGCTCTCACTTGTTCCTTTTTAGATTTGACCTTGTCAATCAATTTGTAAACTACATAACCTTCAACCGTTGAAACCGGTCCAAAAATTTCACCGTTTTTTCCTTTAACCATTTCATCGCGAACTTGCTGCGGAATAGCTGATAATGAGATTGTGTCTTTTGAATATGGTCGTTCAGAATAGATTTGAACATAGCTCTTAAACGAAGCAGTATCCCCTTTTATTTTTGTTACAATTGCTTCAAGATTTTTTTTAATCGCTATAGAATCACTTTGTGAGGGTTCTTTGCGAAAGAGAACATACTTTAACTTTCTTGCTGCAACTTGTTTAAAATCTTCCGGGTGTTCATCATAATATTTTTTTATCTCTGCATCTGTTACTTTCACATCTGCATCTGGAATTGTATTTGCATCAACCAAAACATAGCTGGCTTTCATTTTAATAGCTTGTTTGAAATATTGATCTTTAGCTTCTGCATCGCTAACCGTAACTGAAGCTGAGACATAACTCTGTAATTTTTGCTGAATTAGCTGTTGTCTAATCTGATCTTCAACAGTTATAACAATCTGCTTGTTTCGTGGATCTCTTAATGCCCCTTCATAAGCTTGTCTATTAAAATTTCCCGTCGAGTCTTTAAACTGCTGGGTTAATTGTGCCGGTGGGTTTGGTCCGAGCAATGTATTTCTAACTTCATCATCTGTAACAATAATTCCAAATTCTTTAATTTTTTTATCAATCAGCTTCTGAGCAACAATATAGTCCCAAACCTGATCTCTAAAAAAATCCATCTGCGATTCATCAATAGTCTGACCGGCTTGTTCCTGCTGTTTTTTTAGATTATCAACTGCAGTAGAATATTCCTGGTAAGTAACTTCTTCACCATCAATTGAGCCAACGTTCTGTTTTTGTTGATGTATTAAATCTGTCACTTTGGAATCAGAAAGAACCATGAACAAAACAAAAACACCGCCAACAGTAAGCATAAACCACGGAGCTAAACTCCTCATTCTGGCCATCATAGGCATAAAACACAACCTCCGATTTAGAAATAGTAAAATTTTAGGGGCTAAATTTAGAGTAACCACCTTTCAAATGCAATTTTTGTTTATTTAGTAATTCCGCCTTAAATAATTGAAAAAATCATTTGCGTCTAAAGCGAGTGCCGCCTAATTTGTGCAGCAAATTTTAAGGATTTATAAATGCCCTCCTTTTTTAACAGTTGGTTACCGTTTATATATTTATATGTAGGTGGTGGATTGTTTTTTCTTGCCGGTTTGATCCTCATCCGCAAAACAAAAGCAATTGATATGCGACTTAAACGAGATCGTTTTTGGTGGAAAGCCATGATTTTTGGATTTTTCTACTTTATGGCAATACACGCCTTTTTAATAATTGCTGCTCTTTATTTGTGAGATGATGATGGAACAAATACATAACATAGGTAGTGAACTCGATTGGATAGTACTTGTAATTTATATGGTTGCTATGCTATTGTTTGGAAGCTACTTTGCAAAATATAATAAAGATACTAACGATTTTTTCTTTGGAGGCAGACGATTTACATGGTGGTTAATTGCCATGTCAATAGTCGCTACCGGAATTAGCAGCCATAGCTTTGTAAAATATTCTGCTATGGGCTTTAAATATGGCTTTTCCTCTTCGATGTCATATATGAATGATTGGTTCTTTGTTCCATTCTTTCTGTTCGGATGGCTGCCTATTATAATCTATTCAAGAATTAAATCTATTCCGGAATATTTCGAAAGAAGATTTTCTCCTTCGGCAAGATTCTTTGTTACAATTCTTCAACTGACGTATCTGGTTGGTTATGTTGGCATTGGTTTCCTTACAATGGGCAAAGCAATTATGCCATTGATGCCAGAGCATTTCACAATATTCGGTTTTGAAATACACGTTACATTGATGGGATTGATCTGGGTTACCGCAGTCATTACAGGAATATATATTACCTTCGGCGGACAAACAGCTGTTATTTTCACCGATCTTGTTCAAGGATTAATGCTTCTCTTTGCAGGTTTGATGGTTTTTGTTGTAGGCGTTTATTATGTCGGCGGATGGGATTCATTTTGGCATCTCTTACCTGCCAGTTGGAAACTTCCTTTTGCCGGGTTTAATTCTCCGGCAGAATTTAATTCAGTAGGAACGTTTTGGGAAGATGGAATTGCCGGTTCAGTTGGATTTCTTTTTATGAACATGGGATTGATTATGCGATTCATGGCAACAAAGAATGTTCATGAAGGAAGAAAAGCGGCGACAATAAATATTCTTTTCATGCTTCCGATATCTGCAATAGTTGTTGGCGGTGGCGGGTGGGTTGCTAAAGCAATTTCTGTAAAGTTTCCAAGTCTTCTTCCTCCAGATGTTAACCCTGATAGTGTCTTTGTTGTTGTATCTAACATTATAACCGGTCCCGGTGTTTTTGGATTTGTAATTGCGGCAATAGCCGCAGCATTGATGTCAACTGTCAGCACACTTCTCAATGCAACAGCAGCAATTTGGGTGAATGATGTAGATAGACCAATAAGAATTTGGTTAAAAAAAATAAATCGTGAAGCGCCGGTTGATGAAAAGAGAGCAATGGTTGTAGCAAGAACATCTACGGTTGCGTTTACTGTGCTTGGCGTTTTAGCTGTTTACGCATTCAATTCTTATCCAACAGTATATCAAGCACATGCATTTTTCCATGCAACACTTACGCCTCCTTTAATGATCGCGATTTTCTTTGGCGCTTTCTGGAAAAAATTTACTCCGGCTGGTTTAATAACTACTGTAATTGGCGGAATTGCATTTATGCTCCTTGGGAATAGGTATCCATTAGAATTAATAGGACCACTAGCTCACGGTACTCCTTATGATCCGGTTCATCCTTTTACATACATGGCAGCATTATATAATTTGATTGTTTGTACAGGCGTTGCAGTATTGGTTACTCTTTCCCAAAACAAGCTGAAACATTTTGCGGCAAAGATCAAAAAAAATCCTAACCATACTGCAATTATGTATTCTATGGTTGTATTTAGTGTTGTAGTTGTTCTTATAGATATTTTGGATGCAATCTTCATATTCAAGATCGGTTCATTGGGAATTTTATTCTGGGCTACAATCTTTGCTTCGGCATTCGTCGCATTGATTACAACTTTCTATGTTAAGTATAATGCGGAAGCTCAAACTACGGGTTTAACTGTTTGGTCAATTCATAAAGCAAAAGAATGGTTTAAAGGAAGAAAATTAAATGAGCGCGAAGGTGAAATTATAAAGATTAATTGGAAACTGAATGAAAGCGATGACAACGATGTGATAAACTTTTCTAAAAAGGATATGCACAAAATGTCTGCTGAAAAAGGTGATCTGGTTTATATTTCAGATGCACGTAAATGGCTCGGCGGATTAAAATCTTGTCATTCCACCTATGGCGAACCGCATAATGAAGACGGAATAGTTTACTTGAGAAAATTACATTTAGGAAAAGGTCTTTTTGTTGAAGGAAAAATATTAGAAGCAGAAAAAGAAATGTAATTGAAGCTAGAAGTTAGAGGCGGGAAGTATTTAAAATTTACTTCTCGCTTTTTTTTACAGAGATTCTTCATTTCTCCGGCTAATGCCGGATTCATTTAGAATGACAAGTTCTGCAACACGCTCGATAGGCAAGCTTTTACCGGAATGACAGAACCGAATATTTAATCGGAGAAATATTGTTTTGGTAACTTCAATTTCTGATTCAAGTTTATCTTTCTAAGTGCTAAACCAATAGCAGTTTCTACTGAATATCTTTCATCCAAATATTCTTCTGCAAAACGCAAAAAGTTTTTCTGATATTTTCTTGGAACCAATACTCCGTAAAACGCCCGGGCAATTTCTAATAGTTTGTTCATCTCAATTCCGTTTATTTCTAATCTTATTATCGAAAAGTTTCTATAATTTTAGAGAGGTTAAAATCAAATTCAATGGAAAAAATATGAACATTATTGAAATCCGAAAATTATTCCCTCATTTAGAAACCGATCAGATCTATTTTAATCATGCCGCAAAAGGACCCTGGTCTTCTCTAGTTTTAAATCGTATAAATGAATATGCGCAACAGCGGTGCGGTGCTAAGATAGATAATTATCAATCCTTCCTTAAATGGGACAGCAGTGCGAAAGAAAAACTTGGAAAGATTCTTGGAACAACACCAGACCGTCTTGCATGGGTTGATAATGTATCAAATGGATTAAATATATTGGCTCAAGGGCTGGATTTGAAAGCAGGTGATAGAATTATTTTGAATGACATTGAATTTCCATCAAACATCTATCCCTTTCTAAATTTACAAAAGCAAGGTGTTAAAATTGATCTGATAAAATCGCGCAATGGAGTTGTTGATCTTGAAGATATTGAAAATGTGATTACACCAAGGACAAAATTAATTTCGATCAGCTTAGTTCAATTCCTTTCCGGTTACCGTGCGGATATTGACGCAATAGGTGAGTTGTGCAAGCGGCATGGAATTATTTTTTGTGTCGATGCGATTCAAGGCGCTGGTGTGGTGCGGATAGATGTAAACAAATCTAAAATTGATTTTCTCTCCGGCGGAACACAAAAATGGTTGATGAGCAGTCAAGGATTGTCATATATCTATCTAACCGAAGAATTGCAAAATAGGATCGATCAAAAAAATGTCGGCTGGACTTCAGTTGATAATGCTTGGAATCTTCTTGATTATGATCTCACACTAAAATCAAGCGCTGACCGTTTTCAGAATGGAACTATAAATGCTCTTGGTGTTGCAATATTTGATTCAATGCTGGATCTATTCCTCGATTTCGGAATGCAGAATGTTGAAAATAAAATATTGGTTAACACAAATTTCCTTATCGAAAAATTATCTGGAATTGGAATCAAAACTATTCTAGAAAATGTTGCTGAAAGTAATAAAGCAGGAATTGTAACCTTCCGGCATGAAGATTCAAAAAGAATTTATGATGAATTAGAGAAGAGAAAAATATATTCCGCAGTACGTGAAGGGATGATCCGGTTTTCGCCGCATTTTTATAATACAAATGAAGAGATTGAAAAAGTTGTTAAAGAGTTAGGAAAAATTATTGATGGGAGATAAAAAACTAGGGAGAAGAGCCAGACCCAGGTTGGGGGGAGACCTAAGCCCAGCCGCAACTCCCTAAACTTTATTGCTCTGGATTATAACTTAATTCAATTTTAATGTGAAAATCTGCACCGCTGAACATCGTATATTTAACTTCTCCAATAGTGCATTTGTAATCTTCACCAACCATATCACTAACAACTTTCGAAATGGCATTCTCTAAAGAACCAACACTTACTGCTTTTAATTTATTCTTCAAAAGCTTATCAACATCAATCGCTTTTTCTTGTTCATTAGGCATTTAGATTTACCTTTTTGGTCTTTATACGCCAACACTTTTCAATTGTTCCATACAAATATAACTATCCTCGAATAAATTTCAAGAGTTCATCAGTTTTTTTTTGCATTAATTTTTCATCTTTTTTCGATTCAACATTTAATCGAAGAAGCGGCTCTGTATTGCTCATTCTGACGTTAAAACGCCAATTTGGGTACTCAATACTTACTCCGTCCAATTCATCTAAAATCCCGTCTGAATATTTTTCTTTCAATTTCTCGATCATTAACGCTGGTTCCTGAATAGTTGAATTAATTTCCCCTGAACAAGGATAAGATTTTATCATTTCTCCGACGAGGTCGGAAAGTTTGGATTTCTCATCCGACATTAATTGAAGAATTAGAACAAATGGAATAAGCCCGCTATCCGAATAAAAATTATCACGGAAATAATGATGAGCCGACATTTCTCCACCGTAGATTGAATTAATTTCTCTCATTTTCTGTTTGATAAAAGCATGACCACTCTTGGAGACTACCGCTTCTCCGCCGGCTTTATTAACAATATCAACAGTATTCCAGATGAGGCGGGGATCGTGAACAATTTTTCCTCCCGGGTTTAATTTTAAAATTGATTTGGCAAGCAAGCCAACTATATAATATCCTTCAATAAAACTTCCCCGTTCATCAAAAAAGAAACATCTGTCGTAATCGCCATCCCACGCAACTCCAAGATTGGCGCCATATTTTATAATTGCGTCAATAGTTGGCTGACGGTTTTCTGGAAGCAGTGGGTTAGGTACTCCATTCGGAAAATTTGAATCCGGTTCGGGGAAAATTTTTATCATTTTAATAGGTAAATATTTTTCCAGAGCATCGAGAGCTGGTCCTACACATCCATTGCCTGCATTCACGACTACCTTGTATGGTTGAATTTTCTTTGCATCAAAAAATTGTGTTACTTTAGAAATAAATTCATTCATAATATTTTTTTGAATTACTTTCCCTTTCACCGTAGCCATCTCACCAAACTCATCCTTAAGAATCATCTTTTCAATCACATCTAAACCGGAATCGTAACCCATCGGGACAGAACCTTTTTTTACGAATTTCAATCCATTGTATTCTGGCGGGTTGTGGCTTGCAGTTATCATTACTCCGCCGTCAGCATTAAGGAATGGGGTGCCGAAGTAGATCATCTCTGTTCCGCATAATCCAAGATCGAAAACATCGCAGCCGGCATCGATTAATCCCGCTGTAAGCGCATATGAAAGATCTGGTGATGATTTGCGAACATCTCTGCCAATCACAATTGATTTTGCATTCAAATATTTTACAATTGTACGACCAATTTTATAAGCGAGGTCAGTGTTCAATTCATCGGGTACTTTACCTCTAATATCATACGCTTTGAAAGACTGAATTCTTTCCATCGATTTCTCCAAAAATTTTCTAAAACTTTTTACTGGGCAAATTTAATCAAATCAAAAGAATTTACTAACCTCATAGGATTAATTTTTGCATCGAAATGAATTGGTTGCTAAAGTATATTTACAGCGCTTTTCTAAGAGGAGGTTGTTATCGAATCAATTTTTACAAGTCTGCAAAAATTCACTTGTTGTAGCAATTCAAACTGCAATTCAATTTTTCCAATCGGGTTAAAGGATAAATATTCAGATACTGATTTCCTTTGCCCTGATTGCGTCAAGCGGTTAAATACTCATCATATCGTTCAATGCAGTAACTGTCATTCGATTGTAAATTTCTTTTCTCTTGAAGAACCTGAAGAGCCGATAGTCTTCTATACTCGAAAGTGTCATCTCTGCAATGGCACATTTGAGGATGAAAGGAGAATACAACCGTTTATGTATCCGGAGTTGTTTATGTAGTCAAAAGTGTTTTAATAGTGGATGCTCGATAAAAACATTCGGGCATGACAAGAAATCTCGCTCCGCCTTCGGGTGGATTGCGGCGAGGAGGTTCATTAAAACTCTTTCAATTTGTCACCAATCTATTTTGTTCATCCGGGAACTTCTCCAATCATATTTACATTATAACATTAGATGTCGCAACATATATGCGAACTCGTAATAAATTTCAACAATCTAATAGGAGGTTCAAATGGCAAAACTTCGTTTTGCAGCAATTCTAGCGTTAATTAGTCTCATGACTATAAATGCACAAACAAAATGGACTGTAGATAAAGCTCATTCAAAAGTTCAGTTTACAGTTACTCACCTTATAATATCGGAAGTGACCGGAGAGTTTAAATCTTTTGATGCAACTGTTGAATCATCCAAAGATGATTTTACCGATGCCAAAATTGATTTCTCTGCAGATGTTAACAGTATCAGTACTGATAATGAGGCGCGCGATAAGCACCTTAAATCAGATGATTTTTTCAACGCCGAGAAGTTTCCGAAACTGACATTCAAAGGAAAATCTTTTAAGAAAGTAGGAGATAAGAATTACAAACTGGTTGGCGATCTTACAATTCGTGACGTAACAAAAGAAGTATCTCTCGATGTTATTTATAACGGTTCGGTAAAAGATCCGTGGGGAAATATAAAAGCCGGATTCAAAGTTAAAGGCGAAATAAACCGTTTCGATTATAATTTGAAATGGAATACGCTAATAGAAGCCGGCGGTGCGGTTGTGGGTAAAACAGTTCAAATGATTGTTGATCTTGAACTACAAAAATCGAAATGAAGCTAGAAGAAATAAAACAGCAAAAGTTTCGCAATGAGTATCACAAGCTTGCCGTAAATGTTATATACACTTACGGCTGGCTTATGAATTCACAATCTAAACTGTTCACCAAGTATCAAATAACTAGTAATCAATACAATATTCTGCGCATACTTAGAGGACAGTATCCAAATTCTGCAACTATAAATTTGTTAAAAGAAAGAATGCTTGATAAAATGTCGGATGCGTCCCGGCTTGTTGAGCGTTTACGTGTTAAGGGATTAGTAAAGAGAGATCTTTCTTCACACGATAGACGCTGTGTTGATGTAATCATTACGGATAAAGGTTTGAAACTTCTTTCAGAAATGGATAAACTGAACGAAAAGCATGACTCCATTTTCGAAAATCTTTCTTCGACCGAATCAAAAAAATTAAATGAACTTTTGGATAAGCTGCGAGGATAACTGCTCATCAATTTATTCTTCTATTCTTCGGGACGACTGTATGGTCGTCCTTTTTTGCTTTAAATCTTTTCTTACAAGTTCTAAAGAAGAAATTCATTTATTGAGGGATACTCACTTCTGCTTCGTCTAAATTTAGGCTCGGATATCTTGGTTATCATTCCGAACTGTTTTATTTTTAAGGCAAATCAAAATAACTATTACACTTACAATCAATAACAAAAGGTGTTGTATGAAAAAAGCATTACTCATATCAACAATGATGTTGATACTTTTTGCATTTGTTTTACCGCTACAAGCTCAGGTTAATCTTGATACTGTAAAATCTCAAAAGTTTGATACCGGTAAAATGTGGTCTTTCGATTACCCTCCGGTCGAATTTTTCAAACAGACTTACGGAATTACACCCGATGAATCATGGTTTGAAGATGTACGTCTATCGGCATTGAGGCTTCCCAATTGTACCTCATCATTTGTTTCTGAGGATGGATTAATGATGACTAATCATCATTGTGCACGCGGACTTTTGGATCTCTTGAAAAAAGATGGAGAGGATTTAGTAAAGAACGGTTTCTTTGCTAAGACTTTGGCAGAAGAAAGAAAAATTCCTAATTACTATGCAGATCAATTAGTTTTGATAAAAGATGTAACAGATGAAGTACAGAAAGCGGCTGAAACCGGAGCTAATGCGGAAGAAAAAGCAAAAAATAAAGCGGCAAAAATAAAAGAGATTACAGATAACCTTACTAAAGAATCAGGACTAATTGCTCAGGTCGTTTCTCTTTTTAACGGCGCAAAATTTTCTTTATACGGTTACAAAAGATATACAGATATTCGTCTTGTGTTTGCCCCGGATATGCAGATAGCGTACTTTGGCGGTGACTTTGATAACTTTACATATCCACGTTACAATTTAGACTGTTCATTCTTCCGCGCTTATGAAAATGATAAACCGGTTAATTCATCGGAACACTTTTATAAATTTTCGCTAGCGGGAATAAAACCGGGAGAACCGATATTTACAGTTGGTAATCCCGGTACCACACAAAGATTGAAAACCGTTGCACAGCTTGAATATTACCGTGATGTGACTTATAAAAATCAAGCATACATTCTTAATACTTATTACGATTTATTAGAGAAGTTAAAATCAGTTGAGCCAAAACGAGCGGATGAATTTGAAAAGATTAGAGTTAACATTGGAAACAGTCAGAAAGTGATTTCAAGTATTTACAATGGTTTGATTGATCCGTATTTGATGGCGAGAAAAAAAGATTTCCAGAAAAAACTTCAAGAAGCAGTTTGGAATAATCCAGAATTAAAATCTCAATACGGAATGGTTTGGGAAAACATTGAGAAGACACGCAGTGAAATGAGAAAATATGGACCAAAAATTACCGCGTTCAGCTTGAATCCTCTTTTCTCTGCTAAATATTTTACTATAGCAAAAAATTTGATGGACCTCGCAAAAGAATTACAGAAGCCGGAAGATCAAAGAGCGGCTCAATACAGAACAACTAAACTCGATTCAACTGTAAACGCCGTCTATCCAGAAAAATTCGATAAGTTAATGGAAGATACCAAACTTGAGATTCAAGCAGGACTAATTCGGATGAATCTTGGCGATAACGATCCTATCGTTAAAAAATTATTTGGCGATAAAAAAGGAAAAGACGCCGTAAATTATATTCTGGCTAATTCAATCTTTGTGAACAGAGATAAAGTGATTGATCTTGCAAAAAATGGTGCCGATGCAATTATGAAATCGGAAGATCCTTTCATCTATTTTATAAAAGAAACACAGGATAAATTACCGGAACTTCAAAAAATGGCAAGAGAAGTCACAAGCACAGAACAAGTTTTTGACGACATGCTCGGTCAGGCAATCTTCAAAGTTTATGGTACTTCAATTCCACCTGATGCAAATTTCACACTCAGAATTAGCGATGGTGTATTAAAAGGTTGGGATTACAATGGAACAAAAGCCCCACTCTTTACAACTTTTTATGGTTTGTATGACCGCTGGTACTCATTCGGAAAAGAATACCCATGGGATCTTCATGAAAGATGGCAAAAAGTTCCGGCAGATTTCAATCTTGATACTCCATTCGATTTCATCTCAACAAATGATATTGTCGGTGGTAATTCAGGCAGTGCAATTATCAATCAGAAGGCGGAAGTTGTCGGTCTTGCATTTGATGGTAATATGGACAGCATTGTTGGAAATTTTATTTATATGCCGCATAATAACCGCTGTGTAGCTGTTGATGCCCGGGCTTTAGTTCATGCGATTGATAAAATTTACAAAGCCGAAAGACTTGCCGATGAATTAAAAGACGGAAAAATGAAATAATAATCCTTCCAAAAAAGCTGCCTCTCAAGGGCAGCTTTTTTTTAACAAAATTTAACAATTCACTCCGGCAACTTAATTGGTTGGCAACAGCGGCTATCTTATTTTTTCAGAGGTCTCATTATAGTTATTCAACAATTAACACACAGGTGGTTTATGAAAAACTTTTTAAATGTCAAGAGATATTTAACTGTGTCTCTTTTATTGATTGTTGTTTTCGCGTTTCAGTTCAACGCTCAGACTATCAATCAAGATACAGTCAAATCGCAAAAACTTGATACCGGAAAGATGTGGACTTTTGAATTTCCTCCTTTCGATTATTTAGAAAAAACATATGGATTCAAAGCTACACAGGGATGGTTTGACGATGTTCGTTTATCAGCACTGAGAATTCCAGGATGCACGGCTTCATTCGTTTCTGAAGACGGACTGATAATGACAAACAATCATTGTTCACGCGGAACAAGAAGACTCATTCAGAAAGAGGGAGAAGACCTTGCCGGCACAGCTTTCTTTGCCCCTACTTTAGCGGATGAGAGAAAAGTACCAAACTATACCGCAGAGCAATTAGTTATGCTGAAAGATGTAACTAAAGAAGTTATCTCAGCTCTTCAAGCCGGAAAAAATGAAAATGAAAAAATTGCTCTCCGCGATGCCAAGATGAAAGAATTGAAAGATCAATATGAAAAAGAAACCAAACTTAAATGTGATGTTGTTTCATATTACAACGGAAGTTTATTCTTCGTTCAAGGATTCAAAACTTATACTGATATTCGTTTAGTATTTCAGCCGGAAGAACAAATTGCATCTTACGGCGGAGATCCGGATAATTTCACATATCCCCGTTACGATCTCGATTGCACATTTTTAAGAATTTATGGTGATGACGGAAAACCGATTAAGACAGATCATTATTTCAAGTGGAGTGCAAACGGCGCAACTCCTGGCGAATTAGTTTTTACTGTTGGAAATCCCGGGTCTACAAACAGATTAAGAACAGTCGCACAGCTTGAATATTTGCGGGATGTTACTTTCCGCAATAATGCATTCCAATCCGATAACCTTTACAACCGTCTAGAACAATTAAAATCTGTTAACCCTAAAATGGCAGATGAATATGAAAGATTGAGGTTAGCATTCAGCAATGGCTGGAAGAACACAGTTAACACATACAAAGCGTTGAATGACCCTTACTTAATCGCACGTAAAAAAGATTTTGAAAAGAAGCTGCAGAAAGTTGTTTTTAACGATCCTGAATTGAACAAACAATATGGACACGTCTGGAAGACAATTGAAACAACACGCAGCGAATTGAGAGAAGTTGAACCAAAGCTTGCAGCATATAGTGTAAATCCACAATACGCATCACGTTATTTGCAAATTGCAAATGCTTTAGTTGCGTACGCAAAATATCAGATGCTTCCCGAAGATAAGAAGAAAGAATTAGCCGAAGCCCAAAGCCAAAGAGAGGCAGGAAGACCGGGCGGTGATATGAGAGGCGGTGGTACACAACAAGGATTCAGAGATAATTTATATCCGGATAATTTCGATTCTATTCTTGAAGAAGCAAAGCTCGAGATCAACATTGATTTTATTATAATGAATCTTGGTAAGAACGATGCAGTTGTTACAAAATTCTTCGGCGCTAAATCCGGCAAAGAGGCAGCAAAGGATTTGATTGCTAAATCACTTTTCAAAGATAAAGCTGCCGTAGAGGAATTATTCAAAAAAACTCCTCAAGAAATTTTAGCTCTCGAAGATCCGTTCGTTCAATTTTATGTAAAAGTCGATCCTCAAATTGAACCGTTAAGAAATCAGCAAAAAGAAATTATGGATACGGAAAATATCGCATTCGGATTGCTCGGGCAGATTCTGTACAAGACTTACGGAACGTCTGTTACACCCGACGCAAACAGAACATTGAGATTAAGCGATGGTCTTATGGAAGGTTATGGTTACAATGGTACGATTGCTCCAATCAAAACAACTTTCTTCGGGCTGTATGATCGCTTTTACGGTTTCGAAGGAAAATATCCGTTTAATCTTCCCGAGAGATGGAAAACAATTCCTAAGGATTTTGATTTAGCCACTCCTATTAATTTTGTTGCGATGAATGATATTGTTGGTGGAAACTCAGGAAGTGCAGTGATCAATAAAAACGCAGAAATTATTGGACTTGCATTTGACGGCAACATTGAAAGTTTACAGGGCAATTTCATCTATTTACCAACCTACAATAGAACTGTTGCTGTTGATTCCAAAGGTATGTATGAAGCAATAAAAAACGTTTACAAATTCGATCGTCTTGCCGATGAATTAAAAAATGGTAAGATGAAGTAAAAAAAAATTTAGGAATCAAAACTTAGAATATAAAAAGAGGTTGTCTCATAAGTAAAATTTTTTAAATAATAGACCGCTGATAAACACAGATTAAACAGATTTTCATAGATTTTTTATTTGAATAATTACTTATGAGACAACCTTTCTTTATCTTCTATTGAAACTTTTATTGGCTAATTTATTGTTAAAGGAATGTGGAGAAAACTTAGAGAGAGAAAGGGAATGAATGCATTCCAGCCAAAATCAAATTTCACCATGTAATAAAAAATGTATTATGGATCCGGTGACAAATTATTGTAAAGGATGTTTCCGCACAATAGAAGAGATAATTCAATGGACCCATTTCACAATTGAAGAAAGAAATCAGGTTATACAGCAAGCTGAAATTCGAAAATTATCATTAAGAAAAAATAGACATTTACTGCAATGAAGAAACTTGAACGGGGATTCATTCAGATTTATACCGGAAACGGCAAAGGAAAAACAACTGCGGCAATTGGTTTAGCGGTGCGGGCTGCAGGTGCCGGGCTTAAATCTTATATCATCCAATTCATGAAAGATTTTCCTTATAATGAATCGAATAGTTTGAAGAAATTAAGTGAGTGGATAACAATAGAAAAGGTAGGAAAGGATGATTATGTTTTTAGAAAAGAACTGCCCCCGCAAGAAGAAGTTGATAAAGCCAAACTTGCTCTCCAATCCGCAAAACAAAAAATGATGAGTGGTGATTATAACTTGATTATTCTTGATGAAATCTGCGTTGCTATTTATTTCGGTCTATTTACCGTAGAAGATGTTTTACCAATGTTCGATGCCAAACCGGAAAATGTTGAATTGATTCTGACAGGAAGATATTGTCCGCAAATTCTTATTGACCGGGCAGATCTTGTAACTGAAATGAATGAACTCAAACATTACTATCAAAAAGGAATTTTATCACGCAAGGGAATAGAATCTTAAAGCTATTAGCAATTTGCTCTTAACTAAAAGCTAACGGCTTATAGCTAATTGCTTTCTCTCATATGCAAAATCTACGATCATCTTTAAAGTTTTTTTGTACGAATATCCGGCATTTTTAGCAGAGCGCATAAATCCCGCACCCTCAGTCAAATCAGGATTTGGGTTCACTTCCAGCACATAAAGTTTATTATCATCCTTCGAAAGACGCATATCAACACGCGAGTAATCACGCGTGCCAACGGCACGTACACACTGCAAAGCCATTCTTTCAGCTTCTTCTCGTATTTCATCCGGAAGAATCGCGGGACAAATTGGAATTGTTTTATGATATGCTTCATGCGTAGGATCCCACTTTGCTTGAAAACTTACAATGGGATGTAAATTTTCCGGCATGCGTGAGAAATCAATTTCACTAATTGGTAAAACAAATGGATCTTTATCACCGAAGACAGAAACATTTAATTCTCTACCAACAATAAATTCTTCAACAAGAGCCGGCTGTTTGAAAGAATTAAAAACATATTCAATTCTTTTCTTCAATGCGTCAACATTATTTACAATTGAATCATTCTCTATACCAACACTTGCATCTTCCCATGCCGGTTTTACAATAAGAGGATAGCGTAGACCAAGCCGAAATGATCGATCCATGTTTCTAATTATTTTATATCTCGGAGTGCGAATTCCCAGAGTACCAAGGATTCTTTTTGTTAGTGTTTTATTTTGACATGTACCAAGAGCCATTGGCGGTGCGCCGGTATAGGTTATATTTAGAAGCTCCAAGATTCCAGTGAAGCTCATCTCAAGTCGTGGCTGATCCTTGAATATTTCAACCAAATTGAAAACAACATCCGGTTTGCTCTTTTCTAAATCCTTAATAAGAAGTTGAAGACTGTCAATTATATTCAGCGTGTATGCTTCATAACCGGCTTTTTGCAACGATTTAGCCATATCTTCATACTCTGAGATGGGATTCAAACTTTCCAATCCAAAAACGGGCTTAAAGTCCAGGTCCTTTGCTCTCCCTTTTTTCTTTTGGTATAAGTCAGGGTTAACTTCGTTGTAAACTATTGCAACTTTCATTTTATGCTTATTTTTTTTTAGAAAGTTAGACAATTTTGTTTTGCATATCAAAAGTTTTGTTATTTTTGCCTCCGAACATGAAGGATGAATATTTCAACAAATGAGTTTCTATCCACAACCAAACAAATATCAATGCGGGCCATTTGCTTTAAAGTACGCTCTTGTAATGCTTGGTATTTTTAAAGATGAAGACCAGATTGGAACTATTGCCGGAAGCACGTGGTGGTCTGGTACAGATGAGATAGGTCTTTCCCGCGCAGCAAGAAGGTTCAGTTGCAAACTGAAACATTTTCAATCAAGTAATCCCGATGATGCACGCAGAATGTTGATAAGCGAACTCAAGAAAGGGCATCCGTGCATTTTAAGTGTAAAAAATTGGGAACATTGGTGCACGGTTGTAAATTACCAGCAGGGAAAGTTTGTTGTAATAGATAGCGAACTGGATAAAGTTGTTTCAATCCAGACAGCAGCTCAGCTTGCAAGAATGTGGAAATATGTAGAGAAGGGAACCGGTATAAAAAGTTTTGACGGTTATGCACTTCTTCCAAAATTCAAAGTTCAAACACGCGCAAAATTTACTTTAGATAGTGCCAAAGAAGTGATGTATGATAAAAATGAAGACATCGCTAAGAAGTGGGATCAATACACAAACGATTTAATTAACATTTGTAAACCCCGTACAAAGTTGAGTTATAACATCATTACATTTTCAGAGTTCCTACGGCGTAATGAAGAAAATTTAGTTAAGCGCGTTGCTAACTGGCATGGCGAACCAACCTATTCCGAGTTGAAAAAAATATTGGCAAATATGAAAGTCATTGCTGAAGTGTATGACCTGGTTGTTCCGGAAGATGATGAGAAGCGCGCTGCGATTGACCTTGCATCTATTTTGATGATGTATTCTTGTGGTAAATATGGAATGAATCCGATCTATTAATTTAGAACCTGCCTGCTGAGCGTGTTGCAGAACCATACTGGTGTCACCTCGAACGAAGTGAGAGGTCTTAATTTATATGAAAAGAAAGAGTTCTTACCCGATAAATCGGGTTCGAAATGACAATTTTTTGGTTGTGCAACAGACTCTGCTGGCAGGCAAGTTGATAATTGAGAATGGGAAGAAATCAATATATCCTACAAAGAAATAGTTCGGCACTTCTTATAATTGATATTCAGGAAAGAATTCTTCCTGTTATACTGAAGTATGAACGGGTTGTTGAAAATACGCTGAAGCTGATAAACGGTTTTAAAATTTTATCTGCTCCAATCTACTACACCGAACAATATCCAAAAGGACTCGGATCGACAGAATCGAAAATCAAATCCGCACTTGATAATACCGAAGCAATTCATAAAATGACGTTTAGTTGCAGCGGTGCCGGCGATTTGTTCCAAGACTTTAAAAGAAAAAGAATTAAACAAGTTGTTGTTTGCGGTGTTGAGTCGCACGTATGCGTTTTACAAACAGTATTGGATTTGCTTGCAGAGGAATTTCAAGTTCATGTTGCTGCGGATGCTGTTTCTTCACGCAGAAAATTTGATTACGAGATTGCACTTCGCCGTATGGAGAGTAATGGTGCAGAAATTACTTTGACTGAATCCGTGTTATTCGAGTTGCTTAATGTTTGCGGTACTGAAGAGTTTAAGGCAATCTCAAAACTGGTTAAATAGTTTTACAATTGTTAATTGATTTTTTGTTTCTTAGGATACTCAAACAAAAATATTTTTCCGCTATGTCTTTCTACTTGAGCCCACTTAGTAGCATCAAATTCCAACCCGACAATTGAACAAGTCGGCATCCCAGGAATAAATTTATCGCCAAGTAAATTTGTAAAAGAAGTTAATCCCGGATTATGCCCGAAGATCATTACAGTTTTATTCCGGTCGTCAATTTCGCGGACGAGAGTCATCAACTCTCGCATACCGGCTTCATAAATTCGATCATCAGTTTTAACAGAATTAAGATTGTAGTCTAATTTTTCGGCAAATATTAGCGCAGTTGAAAATGCACGTTTAGCCGGACTGCTGATTATTAAATCGGGTTCAACTTTTTTCTTATTTAAAATATTTGCCATTAAAGGCGCATCGTGTTCACCGCGTTTATTGAGCGGGCGTTCAAAATCGGTTTGGTCTTGATTATCCCAGCTTGATTTAGCATGACGAATTAGATAAAGTATTTTCATAAGATTTAGCGGTTAACAGCAGGCAGTTTGCAGTAATAAAATTAACCGGATTGATTAATTATTTGATCAAGCTGTTCTTGTAGAATTCTAAGGTTTTCTTTCTTTTGTTCCGAAAAATTCTTCAATGCATATTCTGTAAAGAATCGATGGCGCGTCACAAAATCAATTGTCTTTGTTATCCATTCATACTCTGTTAGTTTGCGCTTCATGTGATTCTCATACTCAAGTCTGAATATATCATTACGTTCAAAAAATATTTTTCTGCCGATATGATTGAGATCCGAATCGCAAATTATTTTCTCTAATTTATTTTTTGGTTTTTGAGGAACCTTGGTAACAAGAATACAGTCAATGATTGGTTCAATTCTATCAGCCGGATAATTATCTTCGGACAAAAAATTGCTGGCATACATAGCGCTGATCTCTTCATGATCTTCTGATTTTTCGATGTAACCGATGTCGTGAAACCAAGCGGCAATTTGAACAATTTCCATTTCGTCTGGAGTCAATTTTTCGCCAATCCCTATTTCGATGCTGGAATTAACTACGTCTTGAGTATGAGCAACACTGTGATATCTATTTTGAATTGGAGTTCTTTCGGTAAGAATGGAAAGAACATAATCCTCTACTTGCTGAAGGTGCGATTTGTGCATTATGATTTTTTGAAGATTTTTTTCAAATGTAATTTAAGAAAATAAACCAAAGAGAGTAACCAAATTCTAATTTTATCTGAAAGATGTGATCTATGATAATTTTATATAGTTCCGATGAATAAATGATTGCATGTTAATCTGTTTTTGTGTTATTAAAGTAAAAAATTCATGGGTAAGAAATAGAAAAATGACCCGGCGAACTAAAATAAAAAACAAAAATCCGACTTCTAATTGCTCATTAAAAATTTATTGTAATTATGTTAACTTTGTGCCGGAAATTACTTAAAAAATTTTTGAGGAGTATATGGAATCATTAAAAGGTAAGACTGTTTTTATTACAGGTACAACTTCAGGAATAGGAAAATCATCAGCGTATGCATTTGCCATGCAAGGAGCTAACCTTATCATCTGCGCCCGCAGATTAAATTTACTAAACGAAATTGCTAATGATATCCGGCAAAAATTTGGTGTAAAAGTTTATACTTTCAGTTTAGATATAAGTAAACGTGTGGATGTGATTAAAGCAGTTGCATCGTTACCAGAAGAATTTAAGAAGATTGATATTCTCATCAATAATGCCGGTCTCGGTCGTGGTCTTAATAAATTTTATGAGGACAATCCTGACGGCTGGGATGAAATGATAGATACAAATGTAAAAGGGCTGCTTAATGTTACTCATGCAATTCTTCATGGAATGTTAGAAAGGAAAAGCGGACATATTATTAATATTGGTTCAATTGCCGGACGCGAAGCTTATCCTAAAGGCGCGGTTTATTGTGCAACTAAACATGCTGTAGATGCTATTACCAGGTCATTGAGGATGGATATAATTGATAAAAATATTCTTGTAAGTACAATTGATTCCGGCTTGGTAGAAACCGAATTCAGCAAAGTCCGTTTTTATGGTGATGAAGAGAAAGCTAAAAATGTTTATAAAGGTTTAACTCCGCTGACCGGTGATGATGTAGCTGATGCCATTATATTTTGTGCGACACGACCCCCACATGTTAATATTGCCGAAATCACTCTTCTTGCTGCAAGACAAGCATCGGCAACTGTGTCATACAGAGAGGAGGAGACCAAATAATCTAGAAAGTTTGGTGGAAGAATTTTTTATTATAGGAAAAGTCAATTTTGAATAGAGAAATCATTTTTAAAAATATTTTTTCGACTTGGAATTATTCAAAATAAATTCCTAATAATGATATACCGTATTTATTCTCCTGGTGTTAATAGTTACTTCTGTCCTTCAATTTTTGTATATTTCCAAAGAGAATTTCACCCCTTTATTTGATCCAGTCCTTCTTCTCTTAAACAATTATTAATAGGAACTACAAATGAACGTACTGACTATCAACCAATCAAATCCAAAGTTAGAGTGGTCAAAGCTTCACAATATTGCTGAGAAAAAAGATCGGTTTACTTTAACGAAAGGTAAGGGATCGTCTTCTTTTGTCTCTGAGTTTCCCTCACCGGCTGATGAAGTAAAAAAAACACTTTCAAAAACCGAATCACAAAAATCAGATAAAAGAAGCAGACCATTCTCTCATACTTCTGAGAATTGGATTGGTTGATTATAATAAATATGCAATTCCCTTTGACTATTAGTCAGCTTTCAGAAAACACAAATCCTAAAATCTAGGATCCCGCCAATTTATATTTTCCCTTAAGAAGATTTATTTAAGAATAGAACATACTCACATCGCCTGCGCCTTCGCGTAAAATTTCCGGTTCCTCTCTGCTCAGATCAACAATACTTGATGTCTTTCCTTCTAACGCTCCGGATGAAAGCATCAAATCAACCCGTGAATTAAACACCGCTTGTATTTCAAGTGGATCAAACAAAATATTTCCTTTATGATTTGTTACGCTTGTACTGATTATTGGATTGCCTAATTCTTTTGCGAGCGTCAGAGCAATATTATTATTCGGAATGCGGATTCCAACTGTCTTTCTTTTTGTCCAAAGTTTTTTAGGAACTTCGCGTGCTGCCGGTAGAACAAAAGTATAAGGACCCGGCAATAATTTTTTCATGCTCTTATATGCATAATCAGAAACTTTAGCATACTTCGCAATATCTTTTAGATCAGGACAGATGAAACTAAACAACTTTGTTTCAGCATCTTGTTTAATTGTGTAAATACGTTCTAGAGCTTCTTTGTTAAAAATATCGCAGCCAAATCCGTAAACAGTATCTGTCGGATAAATTATTACACCGCCATTTTTCAACACATCTACAGCTTTATTGATGTAACGCATCTGCGGTGTTATCGAATGCAATTCATAATATTCCATCGCTGTTCCTTTCTTAAATCACTGAATAAGTTATGAAGATTTTATATGAAGTTCTATCTAAGTTCCACTAATTTGTTTTTAAGAAAATGGAATATAAAAATAAATAGTCAACAGAACATTTTGGAATTTTGAATTGGTTTGAAGAAATTGAATTAACAAATATTTTATTTAGATGAAATTTAAAAACATATCACGCCCGGTTGTAATACTTGGATTGGTCAGCTTCTTCACGGATTTTGCCAGCGAGATGCTTTATCCAATAACTCCAATTTTTCTAACTTCAATTCTCGGTGCCTCGATGTCGATGGTTGGATTGATAGAAGGCATTGCTGAAGTTACTGCAGGACTATTAAAAGGATACTTCGGATCGCTCTCAGATAAAATCGGCAAGCGTTCAATTTTTGTTATTATCGGTTATAGTCTTTCCGGATTGTTTAAATCTCTTCCCGGATTGATAGCAACCATTCCATCTGTAATATCTGCGCGTATTATTGATAGAATTGGTAAAGGAGTTCGTACCGCTCCGCGCGATGCACTGCTTGCAAGTTATGCAAACGGAAACACCGGCGCGGTGTTCGGATTTCATAGGGCTATGGATACTTTGGGCGCGGTTGCCGGACCCATTGCGGCAATTGTTCTTCTTTACTTTTTCCCCGGTAAGTATAGCTGGATTTATTTGTTTGCTCTAATTCCTTCATTTTTCGCAATTGGTTTTACCTTTGTGGTTAAAGATGCGAAGAACACATCAAAAAATTCTAAAAAGAAAATGTACCGGGAGTTTTGGAACAACGCACCCTTAGATTACAAAATTCTTCTTCTTGTATTCACGTTGTTTTCATTGGTTAACAGCAGCGATGTTTTTTTAATTTTGAAGTCAAAACAAATATCTCACTCGGATACGACAGCTATTCTTGGTTATGTGTTCTATAACTTAATTTACGCTCTCTCATCCTATCCCATTGGAATTCTCTCAGATAAATTCGGCAAGAAAAACATTTTCATCTTTGGCTTGATAATTTTTTCTGCTGTTTATTTTGGTTTTGCAATGAACCATGATAATATAATCGTCTGGATTCTTTTTGCGCTTTATGGAATTTATGCTTCTTCCACAGAGGGAATTTCCAAAGCGTGGGTATCCGATCTTGTTCCTGATGAATTCCGCGGTTCAGCAATAGGATTACTCACAGCGCTTTCAAGTTTTGCAATTATGTTCGGTTCATTTCTTACCGGAATTTTATGGGATCGCTTCGGAGCGCAAGTACCATTCCTGCTTTCGTCAATTGTATCGTTGATAATTGCAATTGTTCTTATAAGTTTTAAAACAATAGCACGCAGATCGAACTGATTAAACAGATTGAAACTGATCAGTTAAAATCCGTCCGGTCTGTTAAATCTGTGTGCCATTAATTATTCAACTTTTCATTATCAGAGTCCAATTTGCTATTTTTCGCAAGGATTTAATAAGAATTTATTATGACCAAAGATAAATTAGCAGTCGTTGCCGTAAGCGGCGGAATGGATAGCTGTGTAACTGCTGCAATTGCAAATCAAACCAACCGACTTGCATTAATTCATATCAACTACGGACAGCGCACTGAGACTCGTGAACTGAAAGCTTTTCATGATATAGCCGATTTTTATAATGCGGAGAAAAGATTAGTAATAGACTTCGGACATTTTACAAAAATCGGCGGTTCATCTTTAACAGATAGATCAATTGAAGTTACAAAAGCTGACCTTGGTAGTAAGGAGATTCCAAGTTCTTATGTGCCGTTCCGTAATGCTAATATATTAAGTGCATGTGTAAGCTGGGCAGAAGTGATAGGTGCAGATGCTGTTTTTATAGGCGCTGTTTACGAAGACGCCAGCGGCTATCCGGATTGCCGTCCCGAATTTTTTGAGGCATATGAAAAGATGGTTGATCTTGGCACCAAACCGGGAACAAAAATTAAAATTGAAACGCCGATTATACATTTTTCCAAAGCAGAAATTGTTAAGAAGGGAATTGAATTAAATGCGCCGTTGAATCTTACATGGTCTTGTTATCAAAATGAAGATGAAGCATGCGGTGTGTGCGATAGTTGCGCATTCCGTCTGCGTGGTTTTGAACAGGCGGGTGTGGAAGATCCGATCTCTTATAAAGTTAGACCGAAATATGATTAATTGAGAATTTAGAATTTAGAATTGAGAATGTAGAATGCAGAGTGAATTACTGACAATTAAAGAAGCAAGTGAATGGATCAGCATTCAGTTTAAGAAGAATGTCACCCCGTCGAATATCTCTTATTTGGTAAACTATGGACGCATCCAAAAATTTGCTGATAATGGAAATACTTTAGTTAGCAGAGACGAATTGTTAGAATATTATGATTCATATTATGGTAATCGGCAATTAAACTGGAAAGAGAAACTTGGTGATGATATAGACTGGCATTTATCTTTCGAGCAATATAAAGAGGCAGAAACAACTAAACATGTACACAGACTTCACCCTTACAAAGGGAAATTCATTCCTCAGCTAGTTGAGTATTTTTTGGATGATCATACAGATGAATTTAAGAAAGAAGTTTATTTTAAGAGTGATGATATCGTTTTAGACCCTTTCTGTGGAAGCGGAACAACATTAGTACAAGCAAGTGAGCTTGGAATGAATGCTATTGGAGTTGATGTTTCCATTTTTAATTCCTTGATGAGTAATGCTAAAGTTGGAAAATATAATTTGGTAGAGCTGAACAAAGAACTCAAAAAAATCACCGAGGCGTTAAAAAAATATATAGTTGATTCTAACACAATTAGGTTTGAGCAACAATTACTAAAAAAACTTTCAGAATTTAATTATGAATACTTCCCCTCACCGGAATTCAAAGTCAGAGTGAAAAATAAGTTGGTTGACGAAGAACAATACGGACGTCAGAAAGAAAAAGAATTTTTGCCAATCTATAAAAAGTTGGTTAAGGAATTTAATATTGGATTAAATCAAGATCTATCTGATAGTTTCTTAGATAAATGGTTTCTTCAACACGTAAGAACCGAAATTGATTTTGTCTTTAATTTGATTAAAAAAATTAGCAATAAGAACAATAAAAGAATTATAAGTATCATTCTCAGTCGTACAATTCGTTCTTGCCGTGCTACAACTCATTCAGATTTAGCCACACTCGTCGAACCAATAAGCACAACATACTATTGCTCTAAACATGGGAAAATTTGTAAACCCTTATTCTCAATTTTGAGTTGGTGGGAAAGATATTCAAAAGACACCTTGAATCGTTTAGCTGAATTTAATTCATTGAGAACTGAAACTTATCAACACTGTTTTACTGGTGATAGTAGAACTATTGATCTATTCTCGGCTAGTGAAAAAGTGAATCCAGAATTTGCAAAGCGACTTAGGAAAGAAAAAATCAACGGAATATTCTCAAGTCCGCCTTATGTTGGTTTGATTGATTATCATGAACAGCATGCCTATGCTTATGATTTGTTCGGTTTAGATAGGAAAGACGAGCTGGAAATCGGTCCTTTATCAAAAGGGCAAGGTAGAGAGGCAAAGGAATCATATATAGAAGGAATTTCTGCGGTATTGAATAATTGCAAAAGATTTTTTGCTGATGATTACAACGTGCTATTGGTAGCTAACGATAAATATAACATGTACCCAATAATTGCTGAAAAATCTGGGATGAGAATAGTTCAGCAATTTAAGCGTCCCGTATTGAACAGAACAGAGAAAGATAAAGGTGCATATTCGGAAAGCATATTCCATTTGAAAGATAAAGGGGAACAAATTCAATGAGTCTTACAAAAATACAACTTGATTCGATAGAAAATATTTTGAAACAAAGTCTTCGGCATAAATTTGAAACCTACAAACCGGAAACCGATTCTATGCCTTTTCATACTAGACTTTTAGGCAAAGACCGTCTTGCGCTATATTCTTTCATTCACTCATTAAGTACAAATTTTGGTACAAGCATCTTTGAACCGGTTGCTGTTACATTGGCTTCGTCTAGATTTAAGATAGCAAAAAATCATACGGTAGCTGGAAATCAAATAAGCGAAAAAGCTCTTTATGAGATTCAAAAAATAATGGATAGTCTTATATCAGCATCAGAAAAACCAAACAAGCTGTTTGAAGCTCAGGCAATCCGTAAGGTAGCCAATGAACCGCAACTCAGAAAAGTAAAACCAACGCTAGTTGATTTGTATCTTGAAAATGAATCTGGAGAGATTTTTCTGTTTGATTTGAAAACTGTAAAACCAAATAGAGGCGGTTTCAAAGAATTCAAAAGAACACTTTTAGAATGGGTAGGCGTTGTGCTTGCAGAAAATCCGAAAGCAATAGTGAGTACTTATATTGCAATTCCATATAACCCTTATGAACCAAAACCTTACAGCCGGTGGACAATGGCTGGGATGTTGGATTTGGAACATGAACTTAAAGTCGCAAAAGAATTTTGGGACTTTGTAGGTGGTGAAGGAGCGTATGAAGATTTATTAGATTGTTTTGAAAGGGTCGGAATTGAAATGAGAAATGAAATAGATGAATATTTTTCGAAATTTAACAGAGGTTAAAATGAGAAAAGATAAAATCATTTATCAACTCTCTGTGGAGGATGTTCAAACTGTTGCTGAAGCAATGATGGAAAGGAAGCTGAATAACAAAGAGTTAAAAAAAGTAATCGATAAACTTGGAGACAATATTCCATGGTTTGATAGTATTCAAAATACTTTCCTAACCTTGGGATTAAAATCAAAAGACAGATTAATGAGAAACTTATGAACGACAAACAAAAATTACTCGTAACATTTCCTAATCCAAATCCGGAGAGGGATTACACAATTATACACACAGCGCCGGAGTTTACTTCTGTGTGCCCGGTAACCGGTCAACCGGATTTTGCAACCATCGTTCTCGAATACATTCCCGAAAAAATTTGTGTTGAACTGAAGAGCTATAAATTTTATCTGCAATCCTTCCGCAATGATGGAATCTACTTTGAGGCAGTAACAAACCGGATTCTAAACGATCTTATCGAAGTCATGAAACCACGTTATATCAAAATAACTGCAAACTTCAATACACGCGGCGGAATCTCATCGGAGATAATTGCAGAACAGAAAAAAAAGAAACTTAAGAAAAAGTTTGTTTGACGGGTGGTTACTTGAAAACATGATAACAATAAACAAGTAACTTATTAATGACAAAGGAAAAAACATGTCTAAAATAATTAAAAAAAGTTGGGCTGAACCGTACAAGATAAAAATGGTCGAGCCGATTAAAATGACAACTCGTAGCTACCGCGAAAAAGCAGCAAAGGAAGCCGGTTACAATACGTTTCTGCTTAAGAGCGAGGACGTTTATATAGATCTCTTAACAGACAGTGGTACAAACGCTATGAGCGATTATCAATGGGCGGGTATTATGCTCGGCGATGAAGCTTACGCGGGTAGCAGAAATTTTTATTACTTGTGGGAAAACGTAAAAAAGTATTACGGTATGCCTTACTTTGTTCCAACTCATCAAGGACGCGCAGCCGAACATATGATTTCTAAAATTATGATTAAACCGGGTGATTTTATTCCCGGCAATATGTATTTCACAACAACGCGCGTTCACCAAGAACTTGCCGGCGGAACATTCGTTGATGTTATTATTGATGAAGCTCATGATGCTCAGAACAAACATCCATTCAAAGGTAATATTGATCCACAAAAGCTTGAAGCGTTGATCAAAAAAGTTGGCGCGAAAAAAATTCCGTACGTCAGCATGGCAGGTCCGGTTAATATGGCTGGAGGTCAACCATTCTCAATGGCTAACCTAAAAGAGATTTCTAAACTCACGCAAAAATATGGTGTTAAACTATGGTTCGATGCGACACGTGCAACCGAGAATGCATATTTCATCAAGATGAAAGAGAAAGGGTATGAGAAAAAATCAATTGAACAAATTCTTTTAGAAATGTGCTCTTACTTTGACGGCTTATGGGTTAGTGCAAAGAAAGATTTGATGGTTAACATCGGCGGCTTCTTAGCAACACGCAACAAAAAAGTTTTTGAAGAAGCACGTAACATGGTTGTTATTTATGAAGGGCTTCACAGTTACGGCGGTCTTGCCGGGCGCGATATGGAAGCAATGGCGCGCGGTCTTGAAGAGATGGTGCGGTTCGAAAATATAAGTATGAGAGTTCGTCAAGTTGAATACTGCGGCGCCGAACTTGAGAAATACGGAATTCCTCTTGTTTCTCCGTACGGCGGGCATGCGATATTCCTTGACGCAAAAAGATTCTTGCCGCATTTGAAGCAAGATCTATTTCCAGCTCAAACACTTGCTGCGGAAATTTATGTTGACAGCGGTGTACGCGGAATGGAACGCGGACTTGTTTCATCCGGACGCGATCCGCAAACGGGCGAGAATCGTTATCCCAAACTTGAATTGGTTCGTTTAACTTTCCCGCGCCGTGTTTATACTCAATCTCATATTGATGTAATGGTAGAATCTATTGCTCATGTTTTTGATAAACGGAAAAGTATGAAAGGTTTGAAAATGGTTTACGAACCGAAGTATTTAAGATTTTTCCAGGCAAGATTTAAAAAACTATAATTTATTTGTAATGCAGATTTCTAATCTGCGCTTTTTAATAATTAACTTATAGCATAGATTAAAAATCTGTGTTACATTTTATGACCTCACTCAAACTAAAAGAAAAATTTTTTGAAGATCGTAACCGTATTTTCAACGACGAGGAACTTCTAAAAGATCCGTTCAAGTTCAGTGTTAAATGGAGCTTGCTTGTTGAAGAATATATACAAAAAATCTTAAAAGGAATTAAACTCAACTGTGCAGTTGCATCGGTTGGAAGTTTCAGCAGACGGGAACTTTCACCGTACTCCGATATTGATCTGATGTTTATTTTTGAAAAAGTTGAAGGACACGAACAAACTATAAAAGATTGTGTTACTCTTCTATGGGATTCGGGTATTGAAGTCTCTTCCACAGTGCGCGAGTTTTCAGATATACAAAAATTTCTTGATGAAGATTTACACGCTTTCACACAATACTTCGAGACGCGTTATATTCTCGGCAATGAAAAACTTTATTTGAAGTGGAACAAAAAAGTATTTGAAACCATTACGGATGATTACAAGCAAAAACTGGTAGTCGAATTCTTCGATGATATAAAACTACGTTATGACAAATACGGTAACTCTGCAAAAGTTTTGGAGCCAAATGTAAAATATACTGCAGGAGGACTCCGCGATCTTCAAGTAGTAGAGTGGATTTATATACTTCAAAACAATTTGATGCTTACGTCGCAGGAGGAAATTACACAGATACAAAACTTCATGGGTGTTCTAAAACAAAATAAAATTTTAATTCCGCGAGGTGTTGCTCGTTTGCAGGAAAGCTACCGCCAAATTCTGAACACAAGGAATCATCTGCATCTTTTAAGCGGAATTAAGAATGACCGGCTGGAATTTATTTATCAGGAAAAGATTGCAAATGTTCTTGGATATACAGGAGACGGCTGGCACGCATTCATGCGTAAATATTTTGACGCTGCGAATGTTGTAAAAAGATTTTCAATTACTATGATGAAACGATTCGAAGAGGAACTCACTCCGCCGTTAAGCAATTACCTTTCTATTCAACTCGATGATGATTTTTCTCTCAAAGGAAAACGTATCTCTTTAATGCATGAAAAAAAATTATCGTTATCTACAATTCTTCGTGCTTATTATTACCGCGGATTGCATGATGCACGGTTCGAAGAGAACTTACGCTCTCAAATTATAGAAGCTGTAATTGATCATGAAGAAACACAATTGTTCGAACCTCAATCTTCGGTTTTCTTTCGTGAGATACTTAAACTGCCCAGGAATGTTGGAAAAACTTTGATGGCAATGAATGAGGTTGGGGTGCTGGGTGCTTTTCTACCTGAGTTCAAAGAGTTGGTTGGGTTTTTTCAACCCGGCGTATATCATTGTTATACTGCAGATGAACACACACTAATTGCATTAAACAATGTTGAAAAACTTTCCTTTGAAAGTTCTACACTTGGAAAATTGTTTCAAGGATTGCGCGATAAAGATATTTTATTACTAGCAATTCTTTTTCATGATATTGCAAAACCAATTAGTTTGTCGGGACACGAGATTATCGGTGCAGAAATTGCAAACTCTATAATGGAGCGGCTTGGTTACGGATTAGAAGAAATTGAAACTGTTCAGTTTCTTGTTCATCATCATTTAACAATGGAACAAGTTGCCTTCCGCCGCAATTTGAATGATGCATCAACTCTCAACAATTTTGCAACGCTATTTCCAAATTCCGAACTGCTTGATCTGCTATATCTAGTAACTTACGCTGATCTCTCGGCGGTCTCGCAAGTAGTGTGGACCCAATGGAAAAGCGATCTTCTCAGCGAGCTCTACCGTAAAACCAAAACAATGCTGGATGAACGAATAACCGGGCATGATTTACTCGCTTACGATTTGCAAGAAATTATAAACGGTTCGGAAATGTATTCTGAAGATTCATTCAAGGATCATATCGAATCGATAAATGATTTGAGTTATCTACACCATTTTTCTCCTGAAGAAATTAATCAGCATATAGAAGAGATTGAAAAAGGTTCGCCTGTTTCTGTCTTCTTTAAGGAGGACGGCGCTTTTACAGTAGTTACTATAATTACGCGGGATTCCGAAGCTTTGCTATCAAGAATGTGCGGTGCGCTTTCAATAAATGATCTTAATATTCACGATGCAAAAATATTTACACGTAAAGATGGAATTGTAATTGACAGTTTTAATGTTTCCGATTTCAGAACAGGCGGAACCGTTGAAGAAGAACGTTATCCTAAAATTACAAATGATGTTTATCTCGCTGTCGAAAACGAATTGCAAATCACAAAAGAGTTTAGTCAAATAAAATCTAAATGGTGGCGGATTGAAAACAAGCTTTTTAAACGGAAAGGAAAAATCAAAATTGCGTTTGAAAAACATGATAAATTTACAATCATTGATGTTTACTCGCCTGACCGCCTTGGCTTGCTTTATCAGATTACAAAAAAGATGAATGAACTTGGTCTTTCAATATACTTCGCAAAAATTTCTACAAAGGGAGACGACGTTGTGGATTCATTCTATATACTTGATCGTAACAGAAAAAAAATCTCTCCCGACGTAAATGAGCTTATCACTCACGAATTAACTCAAACAATAGAAGAAATGTTATAGGTGATAATTTGAATTTCATGAACAGAACAAATCCAATTGGATTTTTTGATTCCGGTATCGGCGGCTTGACTGTTGTTAAGTCTGTTGCCCGGTTAATGCCGAATGAAAATATTATTTACTTTGGCGACACGGCTCGTGTTCCTTACGGATCAAAGTCGAATGAAACGGTTGTGGAATATTCCATTCAAGCGGCAAATTTTCTTTTAAGAAAAAATATTAAACTGCTTGTTGTTGCGTGCAATACTGCTTCATCTGTTGCATTAAAAGAATTAAGAAGATTTTTAACAATTCCGGTTATAGGTATGATTGAACCGGGGGCAAAGATGGCGCTGCAAGAATCGAAGAATAGAGTGGTTGGAGTTATTGGAACCCGCGCCACAATTAACAACAAAGCATATGCGCACGAGTTGAAGAAATTAGATCCAAAAGTGAAAGTTTATGAACAAGCATGCCCGTTGTTTGTTCCGCTTGCAGAAGAAGGATGGCTCGATCATAAAGTAACTGAACTCATTGCTAAAGAATATCTGGGAGAACTTCATAAAAAGAAAATTGACAGTTTAATTCTCGGCTGTACTCATTATCCAATCCTTGCGGGCGTTATTCAAAAAGTTGTGGGGAAAAATGTTAAGCTGATTGATTCCGGTACTCCGGCTGCAAGATTAGTAGAAGATTATTTGAATGGAAGACAATTAAGAAATCAGTCTGTTCATCATGGTCAGAGCGAATTTTATGTGAGTGATATACCGGCAAAATTCCGTGAAGTAGCCGAAAGATTTCTCGGTAAGAAAATTACTCACCTTCATAAAGTTGAATTGGATGAATTGACAAACGAATAGGTTATAATAGACGCAGATTTTTATGATGATTATGATTTTTTATGATCTTAATACATCTTAAATAATCATAATGATCAGCGTTCCATTAATTTGTAGTAAGTGATTCCACAGATTGTTTTAGCGTCAACAATCTCACCAGAGCGGATTTTTGCCTCGACCTCATTAAGTGTCAATTCAACTATCTCCATTCCTTCTTCACCTTCCTCGCGGGCATGATCTCCGGCTGTAAGATCTTCTGCAAGATAAATATGTAAAACTTCATCGCAGAAACCGGGAGTGGTATAAATTTTTCCAAGTTTGGAAATTTTATCGGATGTGTATCCTGTTTCTTCAGTCAGTTCTCTTGTTGCGCAATTTAACGGGTCTTCTCCTTTTTCAAGTTTTCCCGCAGGAAGTTCAAGAAGAACTTCGTTATGAGGATAACGGTATTGAGATACTAAAATAATTTTTCCGTCGCTCTTTAATGGAAGAACAACCGCGCCTCCGGGATGTAAAGCCACCTGCCTAAAACTTTTATTTCCGCTTCCGTTATATTCTATTTCATCAATCTTAACGTCAAAAACTTTTCCTTGAAAAACTATATTGGTTTTGCTTACAGTGAAATTCATTTTTCGTCCTATTTTTATTACAAATATAATTCATTGCAAGATAAATTGAATTATAGATCATACTTCATTACCTTATAAAAGTTAAATCGGTATATCCCGTTTATAGAAATAGTAAAGGAGAATTCTATGGAGAAAGAACATCGAATAATATCACCAAATAGAATTAAAGTCCGTCTGCTTCAACCAGCAGATTATCCGGAAGTTGTTAAACTTCAGGAAAAATGTTTTCCTGGAATGACAACATGGACAAAAGAGCAGTTCGAAAGTCAAATTTCAATTTTTCCGGATGGACAAATTGGAATTATTTATAATAAAAAACTTGTCGCTTCATCAAGCAGTTTAATTCTCGATTTTACTTTGTACTCAGAGTGGCATAGCTGGAAAGAAATTGCTGACAGCGGATATATAAGAAATCACACTTCCAAAGGAAATACTCTTTACGGAATTGAAATAATGGTTGATCCTGAATTTCGCGGATTAAAACTAGCACGCCGTCTTTATGAAGCCAGAAAAGAATTATGCGTAAAGAATAATTTAATGAGGATAATTATCGGCGGAAGAATTCCTGGTTATGGCAAGCATGCAGAAAAAATAAGCGCCAGAGAATATGTTGAAAAAGTTATGGATAAAACTTTATTTGATCCTGTGCTTACCACTCAATTATCAAACGGATTTGTTCTCAAAAGATTGATTCCAAATTATTTAACGTCGGATGAGGATTCAAAAGGATACGCGACTTTTTTGGAATGGACGAATTTAGATTTTAAGCCGGATACTTCCCGTATTTTTATTCCTACTCACCCGGTAAGAATTTGTGCTGTACAATATCAGATGAGACCCATCGAGAATTTTGAGGAGTTCATAAAACAATGCGGCTACTTTATTGATGTGGCATCGGACTATAAATGCGATTTTATTCTTTTTCCAGAAATATTTACAACACAGCTTTTATCATTCCTTCCTGCTGAACGTCCGGACTTAGCTGTAAGAAGACTTTCTCAATTTACACCGGAATATCTCAATGCTTTTTCCAATCTGGCAATTAAGTATAATATTAACATTATAGGCGGCTCGCATTTTACGATTGAGAATGATCATCTTTATAATATTTCATATTTATTTCATCGAAGCGGAAAGATAGATAAACAATATAAACTACACATAACTCCGAATGAAAAAAAATGGTGGGGTGTTGAGCCCGGCAATAAAGTAGAGGTTTTTGATACCGATAGAGGAAAAATTTCTATACTAATTTGTTATGATATTGAATTTCCGGAACTCTCCCGCATAGCTGTTGAAAAAGGAACTCAATTAATCTTTGTTCCTTTCTGTACCGATGAACGTTATGCTTATTTACGGGTTCGCTACTGCGCACAAGCACGGTGCATTGAAAACCATGTTTATACTATCATCGCCGGTTCGGTGGGCAATCTACCGTTTGTAGAAAATCTTGATATTAATTATGCACAATCGGCAATATTCACTCCATCGGACATTCCGTTTGCGCGGGACGCTATACAAGCCGAGACAACTCCTAATGTTGAAATGGTGATTATTGATGATGTTGATATAGAACTTCTCAAAAAGCATAAACAATCGGGTAGTGTTTTAAATTGGCAAGACAGAAGACTGGATATTTATTCTCTCAATTTTAAGGAATAAAAAGTTTTTCGAATGATGTTTTGAAATATTAAGAAATCTTTGTAAAAAAGTCTTTGAAGCTTTTAGAGGAGATAGGGGGTGTCTCACAAGTAATTATACAATAAAATAATCTGCGAAAACCTGCCTGCCGAGCATGTTGCAGAACTCTTTTCACTGTCATTTCGAACCACGTTTTTTGTGGTGATAAATCTTTATGTAACATTATCGTAAGATTTCTCAGTCGTTCCACAAAATGGAACTCCTTCGAAATGACATGCTTCCTTGTGCAACACACTCTACCGGAAGGCATGTCAATTTATTCCGTGTCATCCGCGGGCTATTCTATAACAAAATATTACTTTTGAGACGCCCTCTATTGATAACACTCTTGATTCGTCTTTACTAGTTTGTTCACATCAAATCCTTTTGATTTACATTTATCAACAAGTGAATTGAAAAGTTGTTCATCCATCCTTGGTTTTACGGGAAAGAATCCACAAATATTTTCTGCTTGGTGCGCCGACTACAGCATACTGATAATTTTCTTTGTCGAGATCAATAATCCAGTAATCGCCTCGGAAAGGCCAAAAGAATTGTACACGTAGTTCGAACCTTCAACAACAAATGCTTTTCCATTTACCTGATCAAGTTCACCGGTAGTACTGTCTTTTCTGCAAGAGTTAATTACACGTATTGTTTCTGCATCAATAATGCTGTATTCAGCGGTGGTGCAATTGCATCCTTTTTGGAAACTATTAGGCAACATTGCAATCTTGTACCATTTACCTATATAGCGGTTTACATCAACTTTATCAACAACATATCAAGAGGAGCGTAGTTAGATGAACCGCAGCCAAATAAACACATTAGTATTCCAAAGAAAAATATTTTTATATAAATCGATTTATAATTCATAATACCTTTCAAAGTAATTGAGAATTGATAATGGAAAAATAATTCTCAATTCTTAATTCGCAATTATCAATTAATTAATCATAGTATGGAACAATCTCACTTCCTAAATATTTGATTGCCGCTACAATGACTCCAAGATCATCAAGAAATCCGAACAATGGTGTGAAATCGGGAATAGCATCAATTGGACTGATGAAATAAATAAGAGCAGCAACTACGATTGATTTACGATACCACGGAACATGTTTATCTCTCATATACCGGTACAACGCTTTTACATCTTTAGCAAAACGGATTTTGCTTCCTTCACGTTCAACTTTATTCCAAAGACGCTCTTCAACATATTCAGTACCGCGTTCAACCTCTTCTTCGGTATCGAACTGTTTTTCTTTTAAGACCGGAGAAACCCAAAAATCCTTATCGTCATAATTCATTTTCACCCCAAATTATTTTTTATGTTGATTGAACCAATCAAAAACTGTATTCCACCATAAACGCGCATTCTGAGCTTTTTGAACAAAGTGTGTTTCATCCGGGAAATACAAAAATTTACTTTCAACATTCATGAGTTGCAACGCTGTAAATAATTCCATTGCTTGACTTTCCGGAACCCGGAAGTCATGTCCGCCATGAACAATAAGCATTGGAGTTTTGAAATTCTTTACAAAACGGTTCGGAGAAAATTTTTCATAATCGGTTCTATTATTCCAATAAGTGCCGCCGTATTCCCACAGAGGAAACCACAATTCTTCAGTTGATCCGGTCATACTTTCAAGATTGAAAACCCCGTCATGACTTACAAGCGCGTTAAATCTGTCTGTGTGACCTTCTATCCAGTTTATCATATAACCGCCGTAAGATGCACCGGCAGCAAAAGTATTTTTCTCATCAATGGATTTATAATTTTTGATCGCGAAGTCACACGCATTCATCAGATCTGTATAAACTTTACCACCCCAATCGCGCGAAATTTCATCGCAGAATTTTTGTCCGTAACCTTGACTGCCTCTTGGATTTGTTGCAACAACAACATAACCTTTTGCAGCAAACATTTGAACATTCCATCTAAAATGAAATTCATCAAGCCAATGACCTTGCGGTCCACCGTGAATTAGAAAAATAAACGGATATTTTTTAGCCGGATTGAAGAACGGTGGCTTAACAAGAATTGACTGAACCTTAGCGCCTTTAGCTCCATTACTCCAAAAAGTTTCTATCTCATTCATTTCAAGTTGCGAAAGCAAATCTTTGTTTACAAAAGTCAATTGTTTCTGTGTTCCGCCGTTAGCATTGACAGAGAAAATTTCGTAAGGCAATGTTGATTTTTGTTTCTTGAAAAACAACGTCTGACCATCCGGTGAAATTGCCAAAGTTGAATTTCCGTTTTCCTTAACAATAACCTCATTTTTTCCAGTTTCGATATTGATTTTGTAGATTGAATTGTAAACTTCATTCGGTGCATCGAAATAAATATATTTTGAATCGGGTGACCAGATTATTTGCCCTGCTGTCAGATCAATTTTCTCTGTAAGATTTTTTAATTCGCCTGTAGCGCGGTTAAAAAGTACAATCGATTTTTTATCGGCTTCAAATCCAGCACGAGCCATTGATGTAAATGCAATATACTTTCCGTCGGGCGAATAAACCGGTTGAGAATCACTTCCTTTACTTTTTGAAATTAGTTTATACGGTGTTGCGGCATCCTTTTTTACTTCGTTAAGTTTAATAACAAAGATATCGTTATTAGTGCTTGTGGCTACAACTTTATCAGTGTTCATTGTAAAGGCAACTTCTTTTCCGTCAGGTGAGAAGGAGTAATCATTATCTGAACCGAGATCAACCGGAGGAACTTCAAATGTGCTGCCGAATGTTAAATCCGCATATTCCTTTTTTTCAAGATCATATAAAAATAAGTGACTTCGTTTCTCACCACGCCAGTGATCAAAATTTCTGTACATCAATTCCGTTATGATTGATGCTTTGACTAAACTTTTTTCTGCCGCTTCATCTTTTTGTTTATTGCAATCTTGTGTCGCGCAACCCGGGTAAACTTCCGATACGAATAAAATTTTCTTTCCATCATTAGACCATACCATTCCGGAAGCACCTGTGTAGAAATCGGTCAATTGTTGATCATCCGAACCATCTATGTTGCTAATCCAGATTTGCCCTTTCTTGGAATATGCAATCTTTTTTCCATCCGGTGAAAATTTTGGAGAACTTTCGCTCACGTCGGAATTTTTGAATACACGGATATTTTTTCCGTCAGAATCAATCAACCAAATATCGGAATTGGACTTGTTTGTTTCCATGTTATAAGAAGTTGTGGCGAATGCAATTGTCTTTCCATCGGGGGAAATATCGAAACTGCCTACGCGTTTCATATTCCACATATCTTCCACAGTCATTGCGCGCTTTTGCTGTGCGTTAATTGATGTTAGTGTGAGAACTAAAATTATAAAACGAACGAAGTACTTCATTGCTGCCTCGGTTGGTTATTATTTTGTATGCAAATTATGAAAAGAGAATGGAAAACTAAATAGATGAAAATTTCAAAATGGTAACTGTTTTATTCTAATTCGAGATGGCTCGATAACAACTAAACTCCCGTTAATTAGATCGCTGCCAAATTCTTCAATAATCTTAATAATATTACTAAATTGAATTACCGGATTGTAAGGGAAAAACCGGAAAATAATGACAGATGGTAAATTGTGCTTCCACTTCGATAGGATATATCCAAAATCAACATCTGCTGTTATGATGATTCTATTTTCTTCAAAAGCAATTTGAAAAATCTCTTCATCCGATGCAGATGATTTATTCAAATGCTTGACATGAATTGAATCAAATCCATGTTCATTTAAGGATGTTGAGAGAGTCGGAGATAGATTCTTATCAATTAGGAACTTCATTATATGGCGAAAGGAAATTCTCTATAAAGTAACTGAAGTTACGCATGAGTCATAATTTGTAAATTCCAGTTGAAATTTTTAGGAATAGCACAGTCAAAAAAAACTAAACGTATTTTATAAATAGTGGAAATGTTCATCATTATTCTGAAAGTCT
>JAJYXU010000057.1 GCA_021801605.1 Bacteroidota bacterium | reverse complement strand
ACCGCTGACGAATGATCAATACAAAGCTGTGGCAGACGTCTCCCAAACAATTTGGGATGGCGGAATAATGAGCGCGCAAGCGGACATTCAAAGATCAAACGCAGATGTTGATGATGAGAAGATTGAAATAGAGTTGCTTAAAGTGAAAGATCGAATCAACCAAATCTATTTTGGAATTCTTTTGCTTAACAAACAACTTGTTCAAACTGAATTGGTTAAGAAAGATCTCAATGCGAGTTTTGATAAGTTGACTGCAGCTTTTGCAAATGGGACGGCGACCAAACCGAACGTTGATATTCTGAAAGCCGAATTGTTAAAAACAGATCAGAGAGAGATAGAACTAAAATCATCTCGCAAATCTTTTATTGATATGCTCGGATTGCTAATTAATAAGCGGCTTGATGAAACATGGAAGCTTGAGCAGCCGGAAATTCAAAATGTATACGAATCGAACGAAATCAACCGCCCGGAATTGAAGTTATATTCTTCACAAGAGAATTTAATTGAGAATCAGAACGGACTTACACTTGCTAAGATTCTTCCAAAGGCGAGCTTGTTCTTTCAAGGCGGATATGGAAAACCAACTCTTAACATGCTTAAAAATAGTTTTGATTGGTACTACATTGCCGGCGCGCGGTTAACGTGGTCGCCGTCTAATTTATATACTTATGAAAACGAGAGCGAAATAATTGAGCTCAATAAAAAATCAGTTGAGGCGCAGAAAGAGACTTTTCTTCTTAATACAAATCTTTCTTTGAAACAGCAGATAGGAGAAATTGATAAACTGAAAGACCTGATAAAAATTGACAAAGAAATTATTTCGATCAGAACTTCCGTAAAGGAAGCCACCAGAGCGCAACTTGAAAATGGTGTTATTACATCAAGCGATTTTATACGAGAATTGAATGCTGAAGATCAAGCGAAACAGAATTTATCAATTCATACAATTCAGCTTTTGCTTGCACAACAGAATTACAAATTAACCATTGGCAACTAATTTATAATTAATAATAGATAAGAATATGAAAACGATATTAAACAGATTTAAGTCCGACTTGTCTTTGCGAGGACAAAGTCCGAAGCAATCCAATAACAAAAAGAGATTGCTTCACTTCGTTCGCAATGACTTTTTATTAACTATAATTTTATCGCTAACTCTTTTTGGTTGCGGAAATAGCAACGGCAAGTTTGACGCAACCGGAACTTTTGAATCCGAAGAGGTAATTGTCTCCTCCGAAGCGATGGGCAAGCTTGTTCAATTCGATGTTGAAGAGGGCGCAACATTGAAGCAAAATCAGTTAGTCGGAATTGTGGACACGCTTCAGCTATATCTAAAGAAGAAGCAACTCGAAGCATCCATCAAAGCGGTATTGAGCAAACAGCCGGACGTTGCAACACAACTTGCGACAATTGAAGAACAAATTAAAACTGCGACAACAGAAAAAAATAGAATCGAGAACCTGGTCAAATCAAATGCGGCAACAACAAAACAGCTTGATGATATAAACGCCTCACTTGATTTGTTAAATAAGCAATACACTGCATCAAAATCAAATCTTACAATCGCCCGGCAGGGATTGCAGAGTGAAACATATCCTCTTCAAATTCAGATTGAACAAATTCAGGATCAGATAAATAAGAGCATAATTAAGAATCCGGTTGAAGGAACGGTTCTAACCCGGTATGCAAGACAAAATGAAATTACTGCAAACGGCAAAGCTCTTTACAAGATCGCCGATCTTTCTAAAATGACTTTGCGTGCATACATTAACGGTGATCAGCTGGGACAAATAAAACTTGGACAGAAAGTAAAAGTGTTTGTAGATAAAGGCGATGGCAAGCAGAAAGAAATGAGCGGAGATATTTATTGGGTTTCTTCTAAAGCGGAGTTCACGCCAAAAACAATTCAAACAAAAGACGAACGTGCGAACTTGGTTTATGCCGTTAAGATAATGGTTATCAACGACGGTTACCTGAAAATCGGTATGTATGGTGAAGTAAAACTCTAATCCATGATATGAAAGCTGTCGTACTAGAAAATATTGTTAAGACATACACTACGAAGAAATCAATTATTAAAGCTGTTGATGATGTTTCTTTTTCAGTTGAAGAGGGAGAAATATTCGGGTTAATTGGTCCGGACGGATCCGGCAAAACATCAATCTTCCGGATTCTTACAACACTTCTTCTTGCAGACAAAGGAAATGCGAGAGTTCTTGGTTACGATGTTGTGAAAGATTGGAAAGTGATAAGAAGCATCATTGGTTACATGCCGGGAAGATTTTCTCTTTACCAGGATTTAACAGTTGAAGAGAATCTTGAATTCTTTGCGACAATTTTCAATACCACCATTCAAGAAAACTATAATTTAATTTCCGACATCTATAAACAACTTGAACCATTCAAAACAAGAAGAGCAGGAAAACTTAGCGGCGGGATGAAACAAAAACTCGCATTGAGTTGCGCGTTAATCCACAAGCCGAAAATTTTATTCTTAGATGAACCTACAACCGGTGTCGATCCAGTTTCAAGAAAAGAATTTTGGGAAATGTTAAAGCGGCTTAAAGCGCAGGGAATCAGCATTATAGTTTCTACTCCTTATATGGATGAAGCGAAACTTTGTGATAGAATTGCTCTTATGCAAAATGGAAAAATTATGAAGATTGATTTGCCGCAGAACATCGTTAATGAATTTGGTAAGAACCTATATGCGGTTCATTCGGAAAACATGTTTACACTTCTCAACGATCTTCGCGCTTATCCTCAAACGGAAAACTGTTTTGCCTTTGGAGAGAATCATCATCTAACAATGAAAGAAGATGATCCAAACAAACTGAACGACTATCTGAAATCTACCGGTCACAATAATTTTACTATTTCTAAGATAGAACCCGGAATTGAAGACTGCTTTATGCAGCTAATGAAATAATAAAAATTAATAGAACAGATAACACAGATTCACCCCGTGGAATAAATTGGTAATTAAATTTATCACAAAAGGTAAAATGTTATTCCATAGGGTAAACGGATTTACACTGATTGATCCGCGCTGATCCGTTAAATCAGCGTCATCAGCGGTCTATAAAAATATATGAATAGAGAAATTGTAATAAGGACAGAGAAACTCACAAAAAAATTTGGCGATTTTGTTGCCGTGGACGAAGTTTCATTTGAGGTATATAAAGGAGAAATCTTTGGATTCCTTGGCGCAAACGGCGCTGGAAAAACTACTGCTATGAAAATGCTTATCGGTATTTCCAAGCCCAGTTACGGCAACGCACAAATAGGAGGCTTTGATGTTTACAAACAGACGGAACAAATAAAAAAAAATATCGGCTACATGAGCCAAAAGTTTTCATTGTATGAAGACTTAACAATAAAAGAAAATATCCGGCTCTTCGGCGGAATTTACGGTCTGACAGACAAAGAAATTGAAACGAAGAGCGAAGCGTTGATTAATAAACTGAACTTATCGAACGAAGCTAATAAAGTTGTAAGCTCTCTTCCGCTCGGCTGGAAACAAAAACTCGCGTTCAGCATAGCAATTTTGCATGAGCCCAAAATAGTTTTTCTTGATGAACCGACCGGCGGCGTTGATCCGATTACGCGCAGACAATTTTGGGATATGATTTACGAAGCAGCGCATAATGGAATTACAATTTTTGTTACAACGCATTATATGGATGAAGCTGAGTACTGCGATCGAGTTTCGATTATGGTGGATGGCGTAATTACGGCTCTCAATTCTCCAAAAGGATTGAAAGAGAAATACAAAGCAGAAACGATGGAAGAAGTATTTGTAATGTTAGCTCGCAGTGCAAAAAGAGGAGAATAATTTTATGAAGTGTCTTTGCGAGGGAGGTACGACCGAAGCAAACTCAACACAAGGATTAGATTGCTTCGCTTCGCTCGCAATGACTAAAGCATATTAAAGATATGGAAAAGCATTTTTACATTTACATCATGACAAATAAAAGTAATACAGTATTGTATACGGGAGTTACGAACAATCTTGCAAGAAGAGTTTATGAACACAAAGAAAAACTAGTTGACGGATTCACCAAAAAATATAAAGTCAATAAGTTGATTTACTATGAGATATTTAATGAAGCTTTGGGTGCTATCGAAAAAGAAAAGCAAATAAAGGCGGGCTCAAGAAGGAAAAAGCTTGATCTGATTGACAACATGAATCCAGAATGGAAAGATTTATATAAAGATATTATTAAATTATAATCTTTGCGAGGAGCGAAGCGACGAAGCAATCCCAAAGCAATCTTAAATTCTGGCAAGGGATTGCTTCATCCCGATAAATCGGGATTCGCAATGACAGGTAAAACAATCATGAAACAGTTGTTAACATTCGTCAAAAAAGAATTTCATCATATCCTTCGCGATACAAGATCGATGCTTGTTCTGCTTGGTTTGCCAATCGTTCAGCTTCTGATATTTGGATTTGCTATAACTAACGAAACAAGAAATGTAAACATTGCTGTTCTTAATAATTCGAAAGATCAGGCAACACAAAATATTATCTCAAAAATTGAAAGCAGTAAATATTTTGATGTTTATGAAACACTTACTTCGAACGATCAGATTGAAAAAGCATTCAAAACCGGGAAAATAAGAGTGGCGGTGGTTTTTCAGCAAAATTTTCAAAACGAATTGGCTCATTCAAACAAAGCTCAGATTCAAATAATTGCCGATGGCTCGGATCCCAACCAGGCAACAACTCTAATAAATTACCTAAGCACTATTATAATGGAATATCAAAACGAACTGAATCAACAGAGCAATCTTCCTTACACCATTAACACTGAAATGAGAATGCTTTACAATCCGGAACTAAAAGGAGCGTATTCATCTGTCCCCGGAGTTATGGGAATGATTCTTCTTCTCATTTCAACAATGATGACGTCCATTGCAATTGTAAAAGAAAAAGAACTTGGAACAATGGAAATTCTTCTTGTTTCACCGATGAAACCGGCACTAGTAATTCTTAGCAAAGTAATTCCTTACTTTATTGTTTCCCTTATTAACATCGCAACAATTTTGCTGCTGAGTGTTTTTATTTTGGGAATGCCGATTCAAGGAAGCATATTTTTATTAATAGCGGTTACAATTTTATATATTTTTTGCGCACTTTCACTTGGACTTCTCATCTCGACAATCACAAATTCGCAATTAGCGGCGATGCTCATTTCATTGCTCGGACTTATGCTTCCTGTTGTGATGTTAAGCGGTTATGCCTTCCCCGTAGCAAACATGCCTCTTGTTTTGCAAGTGCTATCGAACATTGTTCCTGCAAAATGGTATATCATAATGGTAAAGTCGGTAATGATAAAAGGAATAGGTATTGCCGGAATCTGGAAAGAGTCTTTAATAATTTCCGGCATGACGCTCTTTTTCCTTTTGATTAGTATAAAACGGTTTAAGATTAGGTTATAATGAGAACACTAATATTTTTACTTAGAAAAGAATTTTTACAGATATTTCGGAATAAATTGATTCTGCGAATAATATTTGTCATGCCTATCATGCAACTTATTCTTCTCCCATTTGCAGCAAATTATGAAATGAAAAATATTTTGCTCAGCATTGTTGATAAAGATCATTCTGAATACTCTCGAAAATTAATAAATGAATTTACCTCCACCGGCTACTTTAAATTAACTAATGTCTCTTCTTCTTATGATAAAGCGCTTAAGGTTATTGAAGACGACAAAGCAGATTTGATAATTGAAATTCCGCAAGGTTTCGAGCGCGACTTGATTAGAGATAACCAAACAAAGATTATGATTTCAGCCAACGCAATTAACGGACAAACTTCCGGATTGGCTGTTTCCTATTCTAATGCAATAATCAGAGATTTCAACAACGATGTCCGAACAGAATGGATTCAGCAGCCGCGATTGAATCCGCAGCCAATAGTTGAAATCACAAGCTCTAACTGGTTCAATCCGAAAATGAATTATAAATATTTCATTGTTCCCGGTGTTCTTGCCTTACTTGTTACTTTAGTTGGATTCATATTAACGTCTCTTAATATTGTTAAAGAAAAAGAAGCCGGAACAATTGAACAGCTTAATGTTTCTCCTATCAAGAAATATCAATTCATTCTCGGCAAACTTATTCCTTTTTGGGTTTTAGGAATGTTTGTCTTGTCGCTTGGATTTGCGGTTAGCTTTATTGTTTACGGAATCTTTCCAGAAGGAAGTTTTATAATTGGATATCTTTTTGCCGGAATTTATTTGATAGCAATTCTTGGGTTCGGGCTTTTAACATCAACGTTTGCGGAAACACAACAGCAGGCAATGTTCATTGCGTATTTCTTCATGATGATTTTTGTTTTACTTGGCGGATTGTTTGCGCCGATTGAAAATATGCCGGACTGGGCACAATATTTAACATACGTTAATCCCGTCCGTTATTTAATAGAAGTTATGCGGATGCTTGTGCTGAAAGGAAGCGGCTTTTGGGATCTGCGTTATTATTTCTTAATAGTTTCTGCCTTTGCATTATTTTTTAATGGTCTTGCGATTTTGAATTATAGAAAGACAACATAGTAAACCGGATAAATTTCTTTATCCGGCTTTGAAATTATTTTATTTAACCACCATCATCTTCTTAATAATATTTACATTGCTGCCGTTTAATTTGTAGATATACATTCCGGAAGCGAGCCGGCTTGCATCAAAGTTTACTTTGTAATAACCCGCTACGTATTCATCCTCGCTGAGCAGCTTTACTAACTGACCAAGAATGTTATAAACCGATAAATTGTATCTGCCGTTCTGTGGAATTGTGAACTCTATTGTTGTTGTTGGATTAAAAGGATTTGGATAATTCTGCTCAAGTTTGAATTCTGTTGGAAGTGAATAGGCAAGAAGGATTTCTTTGTTCCAACTTACGCCATAGCTACTTGTAATCAAAAATTTCAAAGTGTCTTTTTGTGTGCCCGGTATTTTCTTTACATCAAAAGAAAAAAGAGTTTCTTTTTCTTCTCCCTTCTTCAGTTTTTCTATCTCAACAAGTTTGTTGATGGTTTCTATTCCTTTCGGGTTGTTTGTCAGGGCAACGGTTACTTTTTCTGTACTAGCTGCTTGTGATTCGTTTACAATACTCAAGACTACTTCATTGCCTTTTGTGCCGGGCACAACCTCGTAAACTGTTTGAGCATATAATCCAGTTGAAATGAGCAAACAAAAAATTATCTTTTTCATTTTTCCCTTCCCGTCTTCATATTTTCACTTTAATTGTTCAATTAAGTATTCGGCATTGTATTTAAGTAATGCGTATGCTTCGCTGGTTAGATAGCCGCGTTTTTCTTTCTCTCCATCTTTATCGTTCTCATGATAGTCCTCTTCAACTTTCTCTACAAACTCCTCAAGTTTTTTCTTTGCTTCTTTAGTTTTGTTCTTCACAAGTTGTTCTCGCGCTTTATCCAGATACTTCATTAATTCCTTAACAATCTTGCTGTCTTTTTTTTTGTCGTCCTTCTCTTTAGCATCCTCTTTTTTATCAACGATCCATTTAAGAGCAGCTGAACGCTCCGTATAGCTTTTTATTGAATCAAGAATCCCAACAAAGCTAATGTCATCTGCATATACATTTGATCCCACAGTCCATGTTGTATAAGCAAGCGAAGCTAAAATTGAATCTCTTTGTGCTTCTGTCATAATTGAGGTAGTGTCTTCAAGCCCAGGTAATTGATCTATCACAGTGTCTTCTGCTATTTTGAATGTAACTTTTCGGATTGAGGGTAACCCAACACAATTTATTTCAATACTATCAAGCGTATTACCAGGCAATATTTCGGGGCCAAATAACGATAATCCAAATGTTCTTAAACTAGTTCCCCCATCCCAATCTTCAGGAACTTGAGATACACCAACCGGGAGAACTTTGCCTTTGTGGAGACTGTAGATTCTACGGAAAATATTTCTTAACAGCTCGTTCTGAAATTTTAACCCGACAGTATCTATAACTTTTTCTTTAACTAAAGAAACATCAAGATTGAATGTGGATATGCCGCCAGTACTAGAGATATCATTTTTTATAGTATACTTGTAAAAAAACAATTTTTGTTGCAGAGAGTATAAAACTCTGCTTTTAATCGTGGCTTTCTTGATTCTTGGGAATTCTTGGCCGCTAGCAGTGCTTATAAAAAACATGCTTATTATTATTAATAATACAATTTTACTTTTCATCTTAATTTCCTCCTAAAAATCCCTAATGTATTTGTGCTTCAGGATATTTTATTCCGCCATTTAATTCCATATAATTTCTCAGTTGCGTTTCTTCAAACCGAGATAATCCAGACCCATTCCTTTCGATATCAACACTTAAACCAACTCTATGAAATGAATGTAGTTTATCTAAATTCCAATCTCCCATATATTCGTAAGACCCTCCCCAAATTAGACTCATATCATTTACAGCGAGAATAATAGGATCCTTATTTTTCTTTTTAGAATAGCCTACATTCCAGTCATAGAAATCCATAATTGCGCTACTTAATAAATAACTCATCTCCTTATTACACCAATGATTAGAATTGTGACCTGGTCTCCGTTGAACCAAGACCCAATTATTACTCAAGATGCTTCTGAAATCAATAAGCCCGGGTACCCTAACAGAAATATGTACGGTATCTTTTATGCTCGGATTAGATTCAAGAGTAGCTTCAATTATATATTTACCGGAAACCTGAGAAGCCAAAATTTCATCGGTGATTATTTTTCCATTTTGATTTGTCGTTGTTGTAATGGGATTTCCTTTATTTCCACCAACTTTTATAATCCCGCATTTATCGAGAGGAAGAGAATTTAAGTGATCATGTCCACCCGTTCCCTCAATTCTTTTAATAGTAATAATTACACTTTTATTCGGGACAGGTTGATTTCCTTGGTTTACACTGACTTTAATGTTTGTTTTGGGATTATATCCAGGCCTGTCGGCTCCCCTACTATACCCGTTTGTTTGATTGGGCAAGAATGGCCAAATCTCTTTTTCTCCGGTCAATTCAATTTTTATTTTCATATCTTCTTGCGGAGGAGGATATATCCCTCCGTTAAAATTAAAACTGGCTGTTTTCGTCCCGCCAAAATAGAAAGCCATTTCATAACCAGCTAAAAATTGTATCCAGCCTGCTGGATCTAATCAAGTCACACTGAATCCTACAGTTGAAACATAGTCTTCACCACTACTTACACTAACCTGATATGTTCCGTTTATAGCGGGTGTCGTTAAAAGAAGAAGCGGAGCACCAAATCCTGCGCAGCTCCCGG
>JAJYXU010000082.1 GCA_021801605.1 Bacteroidota bacterium | reverse complement strand
CTTGAAAAGAAGAACATAACTAAGTGGGAGTATATTCAACAAGCAGCGAATGCAGTTGGATTAAACACCATACAACTTCAGGCAGAATTTGATGGCAAAGCCAAACAACTCTTTCAGGACGACTTAGACTTTGCAAGAAAACTCGGTGTAAGAGGATTTCCAACGATGTTCTTTACCGACACTTTAAATAACCAACTCATTGTTTACGGATTTAAGCCTTACAGAGCTTTTGAGAATTCCATTTTGAAACTTATTCCGCAAGCGGTAAAAAATGAGATAGATATTTCTTGGGAAAGTTTATTCGTTCATTACCCAACTTTAACAACAAAGGAATTCGCTGTATTGACAAACAATTCAAGAGAGAATGCGGAAAAGATTTTATCAGACTTATTCAATCAATACATCTTAACAAAACTAACTACAAAGAATGGAACGCTTTGGAGAAATAAGAATACCACACGCTAACAAGATATTTGCGATATGGCAGTAGAAGTAGTATCTCAATATTTTTAATTCTATCTCACTCTTTTGTATTTACCAATCAAAGTTGCTTCGGATAGAATATGTCCTTTCATTGCCTCAAGCAACTGTTTTTTTGATGCGCCTTCTTTGAGCGGAAGAAATAGATCGAGCGCGTAAAGTTTGAAAAAGTATCTATGCGTTCCTGAAGGCGGGCATGGTCCACCATAATTGTTTTTGCGGAAATCATTCATTCCTTCAATTGTGCCTTTAGGTAGATTATGTTTTGAAGACGAGTCATCTTTCAGTTCTCTTGTATCGGCGGGAATATTAAAAAGAATCCAATGAACCCACTCACCAATCGGCGCGTCAGGATCATCGTTTATGAGCGCAAACGATTTTGTTCCTTTCGGCGGTTCGGTCCAATTCAAGGGAGGCGAAATGTTTAATCCGTCACATGTGTATTTGATTGGAATTAATTCTCCCTCTTTGAAAGCTGAACTGAAAATTTTAAACTCCATTTTATTCTCCTTCGAAATTTTTTGAAAGTGGTCAAACTCATCTTGAAAAATTGCTGCTACTAATAAAAAGAAAAACAGTATGCCACTTGAGCTTATCATCTTTTCCCGTCATTCGTTAGTAGAATAGATAAATGGTAACGTAAAGAACCGGGGAAATTTTCTGATTACATAATGCCCGATCATTTCGGTAATTTTCTCAATGCAGAGAAGGTCGGTATTGATGACACAATGGTAGAGGAGAGGATCTTCGATGTTCTTGTGGAAATATTTCCAGATGTAATTTTTTCTTGCAGCATCTTCTTCTTTGATGAATTCGGCAGCCTTCTTTCGGTCTAGATTATAAAGCTGCATCGCGTTTTCAATTCTAAAGTTCAACGGCGCAACAAGACGCACATGAAAAGCATTCGGTTCTTTTGCTGTTATAATATTTGCGCCTCTTCCTACAATAATCACATCTCCGAGTTCTGCTAAATTTAGAATTGTGTGCGAAGTTTTATGCAGCAGCGAAAGTTTTGACGGCGTGATGCCAAGTACCTCTCCAAACCATGAACCAACCTTTGGCGGTCTTTCTTCAGATAAAAATTTTCTAAAGTGATCCGGAAGATGATGATCTTCCAAAATTTTTTCGATAAGACCGCGATCGAAATATGTCCAGTCATTATAATCGTTAATAGCATATTTGTTGAAATATTCGGTTAACCTTTCACAGATGGCTGCGGCGCCTATACCGGTCTCACGGGAAATTGTAATTATCGGTCCGGGATTCAATTTACGTTTGTGAAACTTTGCTTCGTTTGACTCTTGATAGTGTCTGTCAATGTAGATGCGGGCTTTTTCGTAAGTGCCAAGGACTTTCATTTTACACCTCCGGGTAAAGTATAAATGGAGGAGAGGAAATTTCTGTTCTAAATTTAATGAAATTCGGGATAAGTGTGAAGATCAAGGTTAAAAGCATGGAAGGATCGGGTTGATCCTTCCGCGCTAATTTTAAGAAATGTTAAAAACATCTTGAGGAAATCGGAATTGCTTTTTTTAATCCATCTTAGGATGTTTTTTGTGATAATCCGTTGCGTCCTGAAACATTTTTGCGAACGCGATTATTTTTCCCTCATCAAATAATCTTCCCATAAATGTAATACTGGTTAATGTTCCTTTGCTTGTAAATCCCGTTGGAACTACAACACACGGATTGCCGGTGAGATTTGTCAGTAATAAATTATTTCCTTCCCACGAAGGTGCAATATAGAGATCAACCTTCTCCATCATTTTTTGCATCTCCTGAATGAGCGTATAACGAATTCTATTTGCGTTAATGTATTCTACGGCAGGAATGAAACGTGACGCGCGAAAAATATTTGGCCAAGCTCCTTTGAATTGACGCGCAAGCATGTCATCTTTATTCGTTCGTGTCAGTTCATCGAACGCAGCGCCGGCTTCTGCAGTTAAAATTATAGCTATATCGTTTGTTGCAATGTCCGGCAGATCAATCGGAATAAGTTGCGCGCCGAGTTCTTCAAGTTTTTTTAAAACGAGAGAATCATTTTGATGAAACGAATATTTCTTTGCAAAATCATTTTTTAAGAATCCGATTTTTAATTTTTTCAAGTCAAGTTTTGGCTGATAGTTGAACGGCGCATCATATAAAGTCTGATCAATTCCATCCTTGCCATAGATTGAATTAAAAACAATTGCGAGATCCTCTGCGTTGCGGCATATCGGACCGATTTTATCCATTGACCAGCTTAATGCCATTGCGCCCGTTCTGCTAACTCTGCCGTAAGTCGGGCGCATTCCTGTAACTCCGCAAACAGTTGATGGAGAAACAATTGAACCCCATGTCTCGGTGCCGATTGCAAACGGAAGAAGTCCTGCTGATACAGAAGAAGCTGAACCTGCCGAAGAACCGCTCGACCCTTTTGTTGTATCCCACGGATTGCGTGTCATTCCGCCAAACCAAACGTCATCCATGGCGAGTTCGCCCATTGAAAGTTTAGCGCATAGAACAGCACCTGCATCTTCCAATTTTTTTATTACAGTTGCGTCTTCATTGTTCAACTGATCTTTATACGGCGCAGCGCCCCAGGTTGTTTTATAACCTTTTGAATTAAGTAGATCTTTAACGCCGAACGGAATTCCATGAAGCATTCCACGATATTTTCCTTTAGATATTTCTTGATCGGCTTTTTCTGCTTGACGGAGCGCCCGTTCTTCAGTGAGAGTAATAACGGAATGAAGTTTCGGTCCATATTTTTTTAATCTTTCCAGATAAAATTTTGTTAGTTGTGTCGAAGTAATTTTTCTTGTTTTGATTAACTGTGCAAGCTCGCCGATTGAATAAAAGGTGATATCCTCAATATTCTTAGGCATTTTGACGTATGAGTAATCGCTAAACTTTAGCTGCTTTTGTTTCTGATCAAACTTGAACCCAACAGGAATCGGGTTAAATAATATTGCCGGAGGAATGCTGTTATCAAGATGAATTTTGCGGATGTTCTCATAATTATTTAATTGATCGTTAAGCGCATCCACCATAGAATCACGTTCGGCATCGGTGAATTCAAGTCCAATTATTTTTTCTGCATTTGGAATAATTTCTTTTTTAATCTTTTTTTCATTTTGTTGAGCGGACAATAGAGATGAAGAGAAAATTATGGCAAAACTTAACAAAAGAATTTTGTTGATAGATGATTTCATTTTAGTGTTCCTTCAATTATTAATTTAACCTCGGATGTTTTTTATGATGATCCGTAGCGCCCTGATATGCTTTTACGGCAGCAATTAATTTCCCTTCGTCAAATAATTTTCCAACAAATGTAAAACTTGTAGGCGTACCGTTTTCAGAAAATCCGTTTGGAACAACAACTAACGGATGCCCGCTCAAATTTGTAAGAAGCAAATTGTTACTGCTCCACGATGGCGAAATGTAAAGATCAACTTGTTCCATTAACTTCGCCATCTCTTGAATTAATATGTATCTGATTCTATTGGCGTTGATATATTCGACCGCGGGAATGAAGCGGGCAGAACGAAATGTGTTTGACCATGCACGTTTGGTTTGCTGTTCCAAAAGATCATCTCTATTAGATCGTGTAAGTTCATCAAATGCGGCTGCAGATTCCGCAGTTAGAATTATCCGCAAATCATTAGTCTGGATATTCGGCAATTCAATAGGAATTAATGTGGCGCCAAGCTCTTCTAATTTTTTTAAAGCCAACGAATCATTTTTATGAAAAGCATATTTTTTATCGAAATCTTTTTTCAGATAACCGATTTTAAATTTCTTGAAATCAAATTTTGATTGATAATTAAAAGGAACGTTGTAAACGGTTTGATCTTTTCCATCCGAACCATAAATAGCGTTCAATACAATTGCAAGATCTTCCGCATTACGGCACAGAGGACCAACTTTATCCATTGTCCAGCTCAGCGCCATTGCGCCATCCCGGCTAACGCGCCCAAAAGTTGGACGGAGTCCACTAACACCGCAAACAGTAGCCGGAGAAACAATAGATCCATTTGTTTCTGTCCCGATTCCAAACGGCAGAAGCCCGGCTGAAACCGAAGAAGCCACACCGGCGGAAGAGCCGCTAGATCCTTTAGTTGTGTCCCACGGATTGCGCGTCATTCCGCCGAACCAAACATCGCCACGCGCAAGGGCTCCCATGGAAAGTTTAGCACACAGTACAGCACCGGCGTCTTCCAATTTTTTTATAACCGACGCGTCTTCTTCAATTAATTGATCTTTGTACGGAGTTGCACCCCAAGTTGTTTTATAATTTTTTGTTGAGAATAGATCTTTTACTCCAAATGGAATTCCGTGCAGCATACCTCTGTATTTCCCTTTTGAAATTTCCTCATCCATTTTTTTCGCCTGAACAAGAGCGCGCTCTTCTGTGAGAGTAACAACATTATGCAGTTTAGGTCCGTATTTTTTTAACCGCTCCAAATAAAATTTTGTTAATTGAGTCGAAGTAATTTTTTTTGTTTTGATTAACTGCGCAAGCTCGCCGATTGAATAAAAGGTAATCTCTTCAATATTCTTTGGCATCTTAATGTATGAGTAATCGCTAAACTTTAGCGGTTTTTGTTTCTGATCAAACTTGAACCCAACAGGAATCGGATTAAATAATATTGCCGGAGGAATGCTGTTATCAAGATGAATTTTGCGAATGTTCTCATAATTATTTAATTGATCGTTAAGCGCATCCACCATAGAATCACGTTCGGCATCGGTGAATTCAAGTCCAATTATTTTTTCTGCATTTGGAATAATTTCTTTTTTAATCTTGCCCTCTTTTTGCTGAGCGAAGGAGGATACATTGAAAAGAAATAATCCTGAAATAAAAACAAATAAAATATTGCAATTAAATTGTTTCATCATTTTTCCTCTATAATAAAGATTGATTTTAATTAAAATTAGGCATTGAGTTAAAAGGAAACAAGAAAGATTTTTCCTAAATTTGTCACGTGAAAATTGAAAACTATAAACATATTATCTGGGACTGGAACGGTACCATAATAAACGATGTGAATCTCAGCATGGAGTTGATTAATGAGCTTTTGTCTGCGCGCAGACTTAGAATGCTAAATGTTGAAGAATACCGTGAGATTTTTACAATCCCCGTAAAAAATTATTATGCAAAACTCGGTTTTGATTTTTCTAAAGAATCGTTTGAGATTGTTGGTAAAGAGTGGATGGACGGATACGAGAGAAGAAAATTTGAATGCGGACTTTACAATGGAATAATTGATCTTCTCAACAAAATCAATCAGTTGGGTATCGGTCAATCAATTCTCTCCGCATATTCCCAGCACACACTCGAAGAGATGGTTGAGCATCACGGCTTGAAAAAATATTTTACTCATGTTGTTGGTCTTGATAATATTTACGCGGCAAGTAAACTTCATCTCGGTAAGGATTTGATGAAATGGCTCGGTAACGGGAAAGGAGAGACACTTCTCATAGGCGATACTGAACACGATTACGAAGTTGCAGCCGAGATTGGAGCCGATTGTGTCTTGATAGCCAACGGTCACCAGAGTAAAGAGAAATTGGAAAAACTCGGAGCCATGGTAATTCAAAGCCTATCCGAACTTATGGTATAAAGCATTTATTTATTCTTACTGTTTTCTTGTTTTATCATCTCTATGATTTTATCGACATCTTCATTAATTAATGCACCATAAAATCCGAGTTCATCGTAATAAATATTTTTTCTATTCAATACGTTAGAGTATTTAATTTAAGAGGTAAGTATTTTTAATAAGTGTATAAGCATTGTGATATTTATATACATTAAACAATATTTATTCTAGTATAGAATAAAGCAAAGTGTATTCAATTATTTTCTTTAATTATAAAATTAATTAATATTAGCAAAACAAATGGTGATTAAATGGATTGTGGTGATGTAGTTAAAAATATAATGGAAAATTTAAAAACTGTGTATTTAGAAAAAGACAACTCTCTGGATGACTATAAGAAAGAAGAATTACCCATTAGCAAAGTTTTACTCGGATTTTGTGAAAAGTATAAAGATCAATACGAAATAGTTGAGCCACTAGGTCGAGGCGGTTCTGGTATTGTTATTAAATTATTAGATAAGCAATTACAGAAGGAGAAAGCTCTAAAGATTCCGAGACCCAAAGAAAAAGAATTATTAGAGACATTTAGAAGTGAGATTAATTATTTAAATAAATTAAGACATGAAAACATAATTGAACTTCATAATGCAGGGGAAATCCAGATAGATTATCTAAACGAAAATATTATGTATCCATTTTTTATTATGGAATTCATTAAAGATACAATGGATATCAAAGAGAAAATTTTAGTGTTAGTAAAGCAAGCAAAAAATGAAATAGATCTAGGAAAAGAGTCTACACCTATCTTGAAAAATATAATGGATTATATTGCTGATAAATTGTTAAAAATAGCACAAGCCATAGATTACCTTCACGATCAATCTATAATTCACTTTGATATAAAACCAAGTAACATAATGCTAGATGAAAAGGATTGCCCTTTATTAAGTGATCTTGGTTTAGCAAAAGCTAAATTAGAATCAAATGAAAAAGTGAATTGTGGGTTTACTTTGTTTTATTCACATCCCGATCTTAGAGTAGAATACCATGAGATGTCGAGTAAAAATAGAGTTAGGAAAGATCTTTCACCATTAGAATTTAAGACTATTTGGGATATATATGCATTTGGTAAGTCAATTTTAGAAATACTTGCACTGACTGACTATAATTTTCCAGATCTTGTAGGTTATAATGAGGTATTTGTTTATCTACATCTATTAGGGTGTAGAATGTTAGATGGAGATAATTTATCTAATGATCAATACAGAGTAATTTTACAACAACATAAAGAGGAATGCCCATCCATATATCGTGAGACCTGGTTACAATTAACACAACACGAATTCCAAGAAATAAAATATAAATCAATAAAAGAAATTGTTGATGATTTAACAAAAATCAAAAATCCTAATATTGTTTTTCAAAACATTCCAGAACTATGTGAATCTTTTGTAAAAAGAATTCAAAGTTCTGAAGGCATCCCTGCACCTTTTAGTCGAAGAGTAAAACTTATAGTCGAACACCCAATATTTCAGAGATTATTAAAAGTTCCACAGCTGGGTTTATTAAACACTATTTATCCTTCTGCCAACCATACAAGATTTGAACACTCACTTGGCGTTTTTAGAAATTGTGTATTGTATATCTTATCATTGTACAATGATCAAAATAATCCATTATTTAAACAGTTAACCAATGAATATGATTTAAAAGTTTTACTCCTTGCAAGTCTCTTACACGATATTGGGCATTATCCTCTTGGTCATGATTTGGAAGAAAGTATGAAAGATCTCAATCACGAAAACTTTACATTAAAATTTTTAGAAAATTCTAATAAGGATAGATATGGATTTACTTTAAAAGAAATTATTGAGAATAATCATTTAGGATGGGGTGTAAAAATTACAGATGTACAAAAGCTTCTTAAAGGTCAAAAGAAAGAAGAAACCTTTTTTAGCGAAGAATTAAAAAATAAAATGTTATCATCTGTAATCGATGGCCCTATTGATGTTGATAAGCTTGATTACTTACTCAGAGACTCACAGAACTGTTTTTTAAAATACGGTCAAATTATAGATGTTGATAGATTGATTAGAAGTCTGACAATAATAATTACAAAAGATGAGAATTTGTCAAACATTACCTTTGCTGTTGGAACTTATGAAAAAGGGCAATCTGCAGCAGAGTCTCTCACTTTTTCTAGATATCTTTTATATCAGGCACTATATTGGCATCATACGGCAAGATCAATAAGATCAATGTTAAGAGAAGCTTTGAAGTATATTAGTTCAGATTCTACTTCTAAACCTAAAGCAAAAATAAAAAATTTTGTTTCTAATTTTTCGAATTTCATAGGGTTAGAAAAAGATCCACTGCCTTTATCAGTTGAAGATATCCTCTCATTCATATCGGATAATACCGATGAAAACGGGCAAGAATTTATTAGATTAATAAGAAACCGAAATTATTATAAAAGAATATACACGATTCATAGTGAATGGCCCGTAGTTGATTCAAGTAAACAATTGATTGATAAGTTTAGGGCTTGCTGTCAAAGACCCAATTTTCAAGAATTATTACAAGCTGAGATTGAAAGAAGATTCATACAATATCTTAATCTCACACATTTACCCAAGATGTCTCTACTAGCTCCAAGTAAAACTAATAAAGTATTAGAATATTTATCTAAACCTAGTCAAATTCTGTGTGATGCTCCAGAATCAAGCACAGGTACTAGCAGTTTACTTAAATTTATTCCAGAACCTCAACGGTTGCAAAATAATTATGCATCAAGAGAAAAAGCTGGCGAAAGAGTTTCTGAAGTATGGCAAAAAGTGCATTTTAGTTTAATGAGCATCGCAGCAAAAGGACGCGTATTTTGTCATCCTGAAATCAGAGATTCGATTATGGCTGTACTAGGTCCTCAAGGTATTAAAGAATCAATTGAGTCTACCATTACTTCTATCTAACTAATACTGTTAAATTCAAAATTTGATTTGAAACAAACTCATCGGATCAATTCTTTTTTTATACCATTGAACTCCTAGATGCAAATGAGGACCTGTTGCGCGTCCGGTTGAACCTGCCAGACCAATCACCTCACCCTTTTTTATTTTCTGATTTTCCTTTGCAATAATTTTACTCATATGAAGATAGACACTGGTTAATCCCTGTCCGTGATCTAGAAGAATGAAATTGCCGTTGTAATAAAAATTATCTCCGGCGATGCGTACAATTCCATCACTGATTGCTCGTATTGA
>JAJYXU010000021.1 GCA_021801605.1 Bacteroidota bacterium | reverse complement strand
CGTCTGGAAAACTAATAAGATAATCAGATTCAGGAAGAGATAGCTTCCATCCTTTTGATAAATATTTAAGAACCAATTTTCGATTATTGAAATCCTTAACCCAAAGCGGTAATGCAGTCATATAATACGATGAAGTAATTATGTTGCCGGTTTTAAGATCATACCAGTAAGCTGCATCGGCACAATGCCCACCTGGCAGAACAGCGCTGCGGTTTTTCAGAGATATAGAAATAACTTTTGAAGCGTTATTGTTCGACAGCTTCAATTGATCTGTAATTGTTGTAGCCAAAAGATTTCTAGGTGACATCTCTCCTTCTTTATCATGACTACCGACACTTCTTACCGTAGTATCATTTACGCAGTAGATCATTTTTTTTCTGCGTTTATCATACCAGTCGTTTCCAATAATCCCATGAAAAAAAGGAGTTGTACCAGTATAAATAGATGCATGACCGGGAGCTGTATTTGTCGGTGAGTAATTAAAGTGAGCAAATGTAAAATTGGATCCTTCGTTCATCAAACGGTTAAAACCATTCTTTCCAAAATATGGATTAAACCGATATAGGTAATCAAATCTCATTTGATCAACGACAATTCCTACTACTAATTTTGGTTTTTCTATTTTTTGTGGAAATGATACTCCTACGAATAAACTTGTGAGTAATGCGAATACAGCAATAATTATTATTTTCATTGTTGAGGTCCATATTTGATTTCTTGTTTAAAAATAGAGTTGGCTTTCAAAGATTTCATATTTGTAAAATTATACAATGAGTCTACTCTAAAAAGTATATCTAAAGTAAAAATATTTTGAATTGGGTCTGTATTCAGGTCGGTTCTAAAAATTATCGTATGTAAATATTTAATCCCGACAAAGTCGGAACAAAGTATGCAGAGTCCGTCAGCTGACGGATTGATATTTTTAGAACCGCACTTCATATAGTAAAATTGCATAAAAGACCTTTTTAGATACGCCTCATACAATAGAGTTATTTGTCAAAATAAATTTAATAATTATCTCACAATTGATTTGTGAATATCTACCCAAAAGAAATAGTTAACAATTATTTAATCTGATGTGTTTCTTAGAATTGCATTGGAAATGGGAATTATATCAATCTAATTTAACGAAGATATTTTTTAGATCATCTCACTCAACAATTCAGGTCGTGGTTGTGCAATTACAATTTTGTTTACAAGGAGACCTTTATCGGCAATTACTTTTGCACCGGATTCGACAGCGCTTGTAACTGCGGCAACTTCTCCGGTCAAAGTACAGAATGCTTTTCCTCCGAGAGCCATTGCTAAACGTATCTCAATTATTCTAACATTGGCAGCTTTAACGGCGGCATCGGCACCTTCTATTAGTGAAGCAACCGAAAATGATTCGATTATTCCCAATGCTTCAAGCAGAGTTACATCTGAATGCCCAGATAGTGCGGGGAAAATATCCGGATGAACATTTGGAATTACGAAAGTATCTATAACAGCAAAATCAATTTGATTTGCGGCAGCATCAACAGATGATTGAACAGCGGCAACATCACCTCCGATAAGAACAATATATTTTCCCGAACAAATTGTACGGGAGAGAATCAATTCAACTTGAGATGTCTTCAACATAATATCAGCCGCCTGCATACCGGCTGCTATGCTGGTCATTTCAATAAGACCGAGAGAATTCATTTCCATTTGTAATTCCTTTCATTTTAATAGCACGCTGATGACGCTGATCAAGTGGACTTTCGCTGATTGATCTGTGCAAATCCGTTTACCCTGTGGAATAGCATTTGTGTTTTTGAAACAATTTGATTCTTAATTTATTCCACGGGGTGAATCCGTGTCATCAGCGTGCTATTTCATTTTTTATTTGCTGATTCTCACAAACTCATTAGAGACGTGAGTTACTCTTCCGGAAATTGAAGCATGAATCTTAGCACCAAGATTTCCTTCCTCTATATCGCCAATCAACTGCCCTTCTTGAACAACTTCTCCAAGTTTAACAACAGGGTTTGCCGCTGCTCCAACATGTTGTTTCAGCATAATATTAACTTGTGAAACATCCGGCGATTTATTTACAAACGGCGTATGAGCATCATATTTTAGAACATCAATCCTTTTCATCAATTGTTTCAGCGGAACGCGTCTTCCCTCTTTAATTGGATGCACCTTCACCGGTTTCTGTTGTTCGTATCTGGTTCCTAATTTTTTATTTTCAACTTTACCTTGATCGCAGGCTTCTCGAGGATATAAATCTTCCGGACATGAGTATAATGAACATAATCCGCATGAGCAGCAGAGATCGGCATATTGATTCCACACTGCGTTTCCCGTTGTAGTGAATCCGAGCGACCGCATTACTTTATGCGGCTGAACATCATAACCCAAAAGATAACGTGGACAAAACTCGGTACAATAACTGCATTGGTCGCATGCGGATTTTCCAATTCTATTTTTATCCTGGGTTGGTCTCTTCGTTCTATTTACCAGATAATGATCGGCAGGAAGAATAATAATTCCGGCGGTGGTTTTGGTTACAACTTCTTCCAGATCGAAAGTGAGTTTGCCCATCAATATACCGCTTACAAAAATTCCAAAATCAGACACAGTCGCTCCGCCGGCGTGAGCAAGTAGTTCTTTTAAGCTGGTTCCGATAGGAACGAAAAACGAAGAAGGATTTTTGACACATCCGGCAACACAGACAAATTTTTGTGTAACAGGTTTGTCTTCAACCGCGCGAGAAATATTATAAAAAGTTTCAACGTTGTTAACCACACAGCCAACATCAAGCGGTAAACCGTGTGGAGGAATTAATCTTTTTGTTGCCGCATAAACTAATTCATATTCATCGCCGCTTGGATAGAAATCTCCTAGGAGGCAAGTCTCAATCTTTCCATTGGAATAATTATTTTCAACAGTTTCAATTGCAGAAACATTTTTTGCTTTGATACCAAAGTAAGATTTCTTTGCAGAAGTTTGTTTGGTCATCAATTCGACAGCTTTAACAATTTCCGGCGCAAAGTTTTTCATTAATTCAAAGTCTTTGTGAATCAAAGGTTCGCATTCAGCGCCATTTACTAAAACAAATTCAACTTTAGATTTTGCTTTAATATGTGTCGGAAATCCAGCTCCGCCGGCACCAACAACACCTGCATCAAATATTTTTTGAACGAGATCCATATTATCCGTTTCGTTTTATAACAACAATTGTTTTGTCATCCTGATATTGACTCTCATTAGTGCTGAACTTGATAACGTCTTCAAGAATTGATGCTGCAATTTCTTTGGGCGATAAATTAACACTATCCAAAATAATATGCCCCAATTTTTCTTCTCCGTAAAACTCAAATTTATCGTTTGCCGCTTCAACCAAACCATCTGAATAGATCACTAGAATATCGCCGTTGTGAAAGTTAATGCTATCGGTTTCAATTTTGGCATTTGGAGTTGGTCCGAGTAATGGCCCGGTTGAATCAAGCAAAACTATATCGTTAAACTTCTTTCTAAAAAACATTGGCGGGTTCTGTCCGGCATTTGCGTAAAGGAATAACCCTTTCTTATCGTTGGAAAGTTCTCCGTAGAATAGAGAAGCAAATTTATCATCGCTGAAAATTTTATTTACAAGCTGATTCATGTTCGACATCATTAAAGAAATCTTAACTTGAAAAGTGCTTGCCATTCTCATTGCGCCGGAAATGTACATTGCTTCTGCAGCTGCGCCTAATCCTTTTGAGGCGGCATCTCCCATTAAAATACCAAGCCGCTCTTCTCCATCGCCGACTTTCAAGTAATCATAAAAATCTCCGCCAACAATTTGTGCAGGCAAAGTCACACCAAAAATATCGTAAGAGTTAAAACGGTATTGATGTTCTGGCAAAATGCTTCTTTGAATCTCTCTCGCCTTGTCAATATCTGCAATAAGATTCTTTCTTGATTGCTGAAGATATCTTTCATTTAACTTAGAGGTTAAAACAGTTGCCACAATATTAAGTGTGTCGCGCAAATCATCGCCGATCATATCACTGTTAACAGCAAGAAGATATTCATAGTATTTTTTATCGCCGACTTTAATTTTTTTTCCTACCCCGCTGGCAGAGTATTTTAAAATTCCTTTACTGATAAGTGTTTTATCGGTCTCTGTTGCCAATATCGTTCTTTCAAAAGCAATTTTTTCAAAGAAAGGATAATTTTTAATATCAAGAAAATACCCTTCTGCAATTTTGGAAACTTTGCCCGTTTGAAACAATAAATTGTATGTTTTCTTCCGTGGATTAAATTTCCAGATTCGTCCACCGGTAAGTTTAATCTCTTCATTATTGATGATTTGTTTTACAATATCGGCGAGAAGTTCTTCATCCGATGCAAAATTTTTGGAAGCTACAGTCTCAATTGTTCTGTAAAGTTTTTTCTGATCCATCTAAATCTTTATTCCTACGATGTTACGGTTTAACTTTTCTTGAACCGGGTTTAATTACGGGAATGTTTTGTTTACACAATGGACATTCCTCTGGCTGGTAAGAGACTACCTCTAATTGTAGAGTACTGAACTGCGGAACTCCAAATTGCACCTTATTATTACTTCTATCAACAATATAACCTACACCGGATACAATCCCGCCATTATTTTTAACGATCTCCATTGCTTCAAATACAGAGCCGCCGGTGGTTACTACATCTTCGCATACTAAATATTTTTTTCCTTCATCAATATTGAAACCTCGGCGGAGAGTTAACAATTTATCTTCCCTTTCAGCAAAAATTGACTTCTTGCCGAGAAGACGGGCTACTTCTTGTCCAACAATAATTCCTCCAATTGCTGGTGAAATTACAGCATCAATCTCGGTTCCTCTGAAATGATCGGCAATCTTACTGCAAATAATTTCATTGTATTGCGGGTATTGAAGCACGAGAGCACATTGGAAGTATTGATTGCTATGTCGTCCCGAGGTTAATAAAAAATGCCCGTTCAAGAGGGCATTTGTCTTCTGGAAAATTTCTAAAATGTTTTGATTTGTCATTGTCTGATAGTATCGATTATTTGAGCAAGGTTGAAATCGTTCTCGGTTACTCCCCCCTCGTTATGGGTTGATAAAGTAATTTTTAATTTATTCCATGAATGAAGTAGCAAATCCGGATGATGATCCATTTTCTCCGCTTCAAAAGCTACTTTGACTAAAAACGCAACGGCATCTGCAAAACTCTTCAACTTAAACTCTTTGACAAAAGAATCATCCAAATAAAACCAGCCGTTCAAAGACTCCAATTTTTCTTTTATCTCTTCGGTATTAAGTAATTTCATTTAAGCATGTTCAAAGATTTATTCAACTGTTTCTTTCTCTTGATTATCTTGTTCTTCCGGCTCTGCAGTTTTACCGGCGATAAAGTAAAGTTCTTCTGAGTTTTTTTTGTGTTTTACAATTATTTTGTCGCCTTCTTTAAAATGATTAAGCAGAAGTTCTTCAGCGAGCGGATCTTCTACGTACTTTTGAATTGCACGTTTCAACGGTCTTGCTCCGAATTTCGGATCGAATCCTTTATCGGCTAAGAATTCATTTGCAGATTTGTGAAGTTCAATGCTCATCTTGTTATCGCTGATATTTCTAATTAAGTCTTTCATTTCTATGGAAATGATCTGCTTAATATCTTCCTTATCAAGACTTCTGAAAACTATAGTTTCATCAAGGCGGTTAACAAATTCGGGATTGAAGAGTTTTTTCATTGCATCTTCAACTATATTCTTCATATGAGAATGTTGATCTGCTTCAGTCGCACCGCCAAAACCAAATCCGCCTGTAGTTCTGATATCTCTTGTTCCAACATTCGATGTCATTATAATAATTGTATTCTTGAAATCAACTTTACGACCGAGACTATCTGTAAGTGTGCCGTCATCAAGAACCTGAAGAAGAATATTAAATACATCCGGATGAGCTTTTTCAATTTCATCAAAAAGAACAACAGAATAAGGTTTTCTTCTAACACGTTCCGTCAATTGTCCGCCTTCATCATAGCCAACATAACCGGGAGGAGCTCCGACTAAGCGGGAGACGGCAAATTTTTCCATATACTCACTCATATCAATTCTAATAAGCGCATCCTCAGAATCAAATAAGTAACGTGCAAGTTCTTTCGCTAATTCTGTTTTGCCAACGCCTGTTGGTCCGAGAAAGATAAAAGTTCCAATTGGCTTTGAAGGTCTTTTCAATCCGGCACGTGTTCTTCTAATTGCTTTAGTAAGTCTCAAAACAGCTTCATCCTGTCCAACTATTCTGCCTTTAAGAGCGCTCTCCATCTTCATCAATTTATCGGATTCCGCTTGAACAACCCGTGTAACCGGTATTCCGGTCATCATTGAAACAACCGTAGCCATATCATCTTCACTTACATCGTAAATGATATCTTTGGTCTTAGTGTCCCATTCACGTTTTGCAATTTCAAGATCGGATTGAAGAGTTCTTTCCTTATCGCGTAAGCGTGCGGCTTCTTCGTAATCTTGTTGTTTAACGACTTGAATTTTTTGCTGTTTAATTTTTTCGACTTCTTCTTCCAGTCTCAAAACTTCTTCAGAAACTGTAAAGTTACCCATATGAACGCGAGAGCCAGCTTCATCAAGAACGTCGATAGCTTTATCAGGTAAATGACGGTCTGTTATATATCTTTCACTTAAACGAACCGCTATTTCAATTGCTTGCTTTGAATAACGAACGTGATGATGTTCTTCATATTTAAATTTGATATGCTCAAGAATTTGAATTGTCTGATCGACAGAAGGCGGTTCGATCATAACTTTTTGGAAACGGCGGTCTAGAGCGCCGTCAGTTTCAATATATTTCCGGTACTCGTCTAGTGTAGTAGCCCCGATGCACTGAATATCTCCACGTGCAAGAGCCGGCTTAAACATATTCGAAGCGTCAAGAGAACCCGAAGCGCCGCCTGCGCCGACAATCGTATGTAATTCATCAATAAATAAAATTACATCATCGGCTTTTTCAAGTTCGGTCATTAAAGCTTTCATCCGCTCTTCAAATTGTCCGCGGTATTTTGTTCCGGCAACCAATCCTGCTAAATCGAGAGTAACAACACGCTTCTCCTGCAAAATACGGGGAACTTTCTTTTGAATAATTCTAAGAGCCAATCCTTCTGCAATAGCAGTTTTGCCAACTCCCGGTTCACCAATCAAGACAGGATTGTTTTTCTTTCTTCTACTTAGAACTTGCGCAACACGTTCAATTTCTTTTTCTCTTCCAATTACCGGATCAAGTTTATCTTCAATTGCTAATTTTGTGAGATCTCTGCCAAAGTTATCTAGTACCGGAGTTTTAGTTTTGTCCGGCTTCTTCCCAGTTGCAAATTGAGGTTGTGTTGCAGTCTTAGAAGGATCTTTACTGCTGAGAATATTATTCAACTCTGCGCGGGAATTATCGTATGTCAAATTGAATTGATGGAGTATTTGAGTGGCAATGTTGTCTTCATCCCGTAATAGTGAAAGAAGTATATGTTCTGTTCCAATGACATCCGATTTATAAATCTTAGATTCAATTTGAGTGATCTTCAAAACTTTTTCGGCTTGTTTTGTCAGTGGAATATTTCCAATTGTTAATGTTCCGCCGGATGTTCTGACTGTATCTTCAATTGCTTTTTTTAGCTTTACAAGATCAACATCAAGATTACGTAAAATTCGAACTGCCACACCCTGCCCTTCTCTTATAATACCAAGCAGCAAATGTTCAGTCCCGATATAATCATGCCCAAGTCTCAAAGCTTCTTCACGACTTAATCTGATTACTTCCTGCACCCGTTCCGAAAAATTTCCTTCCATATCATTTCCTTTATTATTCTTTATGTGTAAACAGTACAGTTATTCAAATGGTTTCCAATGCAAATATATAGATTGATTTCCCTCATATCAAGGAACATCTAACTTGATGAACAAAGATGTTTTTAAATACAAAAAATTGTAATAATGAGATTGAATTGATATTTTGCATTTGGTTAATAAAGGAGAAAATAATGGAAGCACTGACCGGTTTATCGGTAATTATAATTGTTGTTTCAATAATTGTCCTAATGATGATTTTATATTTCGTGCCAATTGGGCTCTGGATTACTGCTTATTTTTCAGGAGTAAAAGTTAAAATCTTCAAAGATCTGATTGGAATGCGTCTAAGAAAAGTTTCACCGCAAGTAATTGTTCGTAATTTGATTGCAGGTACTAAAGCCGGTATTCAGCTAAACTCATCGTTATTGGAAGCGCATTTTCTTGCCGGTGGAAACGTTACAAAAGTTGTTAATGCACTAATCTCGGCTAATAAGGCAAATCTGGATTTAGGATTTTCAAAAGCCGCGGCGATTGATCTTGCCGGACGTGATGTACTTGAAGCTGTGAAAATGTCCGTTAACCCGAAAGTTATTGAAACTCCCCTTGTTTCCGGTGTTGCTAAAGATGGAATTCAATTGAAAGCTATGGCGAGAGTTACTGTAAGAACAAATCTTGAAAGACTCGTTGGTGGTGCCGGTGAAGCTACAATTTTAGCGCGTGTTGGAGAAGGTATTGTTTCAACAATTGGATCGAGTATTTCTCATAAAGAAGTTCTCGAAAATCCGGATAAAATTTCAAAAGTTGTATTATCAAAAGGATTAGATGCAGGAACAGCTTATGAAATTCTTTCAATTGATATTGCTGATGTTGACGTCGGATCCAACATCGGTGCTATTCTGCAGACAAATCAAGCTGAAGCAGATCTTAAAGTTGCAAGAGCAAAAGCAGAGGAAAGACGCGCAGCCGCAGTTGCTTTAGAACAAGAAATGAGCGCAGAAGTAGCTCGTATGCGTGCTAAAGTTGTTGAAGCCGAATCTGAAATTCCGAGAGCAATAGCCGATGCATTTCATAAAGGTAATCTCGGTGTGATGGATTATTACAATCTTAGGAATATTCAATCCGATACAGAGATGAGAAATGCAATTGCCAAACCGGAAGACAAGAAAAACAAAGATACAAATGGATAATCTATTTCAATTATTAATTTTTCTTTTTGTCATTTACACAATAATTAATGCTGTTTTTGGGAAAAAGAAAACTCAAAGTCCAGACAGAAAAATTCCTCAAGAGAATTCGGGAGAAGATGAACTGAATACTTCTCCCGATTATCAATACTCCTCTTCCGATGTACTGCAAGATTTGTTCGGATTGAAAATTCCAAAAACCGGCAATGAATATGAAAACTATTCTCAAAATAAATATCCATCAAATTTAGAAACCGGGAATATTGATTTTACCCATCAAATTGAGCCGGAACAATTAAAAATGCCCAATGTTGATTACGATAAACTCCCGTCTCTTGAAGCACAGCAAAAAAATATT
>JAJYXU010000063.1 GCA_021801605.1 Bacteroidota bacterium | reverse complement strand
GGGGATGATCTACGCAGCGCTGGCAGTTGGAGTTGTCTCGATTCTTATCGCTCTTTTTGCTGCATATAAATTGGAAGAAACTTACGGGAAGGATTTAAACTATTTTGAAGATATTTAATTCAAAAAGAGATTTTACTTATTGTGTCTCTCTAAATTGCGGTAGAAAAATCTAATCCAATTTGAGGATAAAGAAATAAAAATTATTATTCACTTAAATATAGGAACGTATGGAATTTTTAGAATATCTGATTGACCTTTTTCTTCATCTTGATAAACATCTAAATGAAATTATTCTTCAATACGGCGCTCTCACTTATATAATTCTCTTCTTCGTTATCTTTGCAGAAACCGGGTTTGTATTTACACCGTTCCTTCCCGGCGATTCGCTTCTATTTGCTGCCGGTACATTTGCCGCTTTGGGATCTTTCAATGTTCACTTTCTTTTTCTAATTCTTGCAAGTGCCGCCATAATAGGTGACTCCGTTAATTATATGATTGGTCATTATCTCGGGTTAAAGTTATTCGAAAAGAATAACCGCTTTCTGAAAAAAGAATACTTAGACCGCACACATAAATTCTATGAGAAGCATGGCGGTAAAACAATAATACTTGCGCGTTTCATTCCGATCATCAGAACATTCGCGCCATTCGTTGCAGGCATTGGTGCGATGACATATACTAAGTTTATCGCGTACAATATAATAGGCGGAATTATTTGGTGTGGCTTATTTATTTACGGAGGATACTTCTTTGGAAATTTATCGTTCGTAAAGAATAATTTTTCTTTCGTTATTCTGGCGATAATTCTAATCTCAGTTCTACCAATGTTGATTGAATATATCAGACATCGTATTTCGAAGAAGAACATTAGACCAGACGAGTTGTAATCAAGAAAGCTGTCTAAAAAATAGTCCAAAAGTCATTGCGAGAATCCCGTCAGTCTGGAGCGAAGACGAAGACAGGGATGACGAAGCCTATCTGCCGAGCATGTTGCAGAACTCTTTTCACTGTCATTTCGAACCACGTTTTTTGTGGTGAGAAATCTTTATGTAACATTATCGTAAGATTTCTCAGTCGTTCCACAAAACGGAACTCCTTCGAAATGACATGCTCCCTTGTGCAACACACTCTGCCGCCATGCATGCAATCTTTATCTCTCATTTGGAAATTAGATCACTTCGTTCCGATGAATCGTGACTCGTGATGACTATTTCATTTTTGAATATGCTCTGCAGATAATTTTGTCCACACAAAATATACCGGTATGCCGAGAAGGACAATTATTAATCCGGGCCAGGTATATTCCGGTTTGTAAAGTAAAAGTATGATTGCTACAGACGCCGCTAGAAAAATATATAGAATTGGCAGAAAGGGATACCCGAAAGCTTTATAAGGTCGCTCTGCATTTGGCTGTTTCTTCCGTAAAATAAATATTCCGACAATTGTAAGAATGTAAAAGATAAGCACCGCGAAGACAACGTAATCGAGAAGCTGCGAATAAGTTCCGGAGAGACAAAGTAAACTTGCCCATACTCCCTGAATGATTAATGCTTTCGATGGAACAGAGTTTTTATTCAAGGTACCGGTTGATTTGAAAAATAATTTATCTTTTGCCATTGCATAATAAACGCGCGCACCGGCAAGTATCAATCCGTTATTGCATCCAAACGTTGAAACCATTATAAGCAGAGCCATTATAATTGCGGCGGGTTCACCAAAGATTAAATTTGCCGCCGCCGTTCCAACTCTATCTTCCGCCGCAAATTGAATTCCCATGCTCATTATATCTTTCCCGCCTGGATTTCCTGCTAAAGGAAGAACGAGCAGATATGCAACATTGGCAAGACAATAGAGAGTTATCACTATCAATGTTCCAAAAAATAAACTGAGCGGAATGTTTCTTTTCGGATTTTTAATTTCGCTTGCAGTGAATGTTATATTTTCCCAAGCGACACTTGAAAAGATAGAACCCACCATTGCAACACCGATTGCAGCTATTATTGAAAATCCGGTTAGAGATTCAACCCATCCAATTTTTCCATCTACAAGATGAATCCACTTCCCTTGCCAGATATTTGAAAAGTTTGCGCTGATTGCCTGAGCGTTCGATCCAATGAATATACCGAGAAGAATCAATCCAAAAAGTGCAAGTGTTTTTGCAGTTGTAAATAAACCTTGAACAATTTTCGCTTGACGCAATCCGCGAATGTTGATATAAGTAAGAACTATGATTGAGAATATTGCAAGAATTTGTCCGGTATGGATTTTTAAACCGAATGGAGCAAACAAAATATTTGTAGAACTAAACCAGGGGAATATAACCGCGGTAAATTTTGCGAATGCTACAGCAACAGCGGCTATAGTTCCTGTCTGTATTACAAGGAATAAAGTCCATCCGTATAAAAAACCGATCAATGGATTGTAAGACTCGCGAAGATATACATACTGCCCGCCGGCATGCGGCATCATAGCTGCAAGCTCGCCGTAACTAAGTGCGCCTATGATTGTAATAACACCGGTTATCAGCCAGACTAAAAGCAGTAAGCCGCTTGAACCAACTGTGCGTGATATATCCGCACTTACAATAAATATTCCCGAACCAATCATTGAACCGATAACAATCATAGTGGAATCGAACAAACCAAGTTCTCTTCTGAACTCTACATTAGATTGTTCCGTATTTGATATTTTGAAGTTTGTCATACAATCACTCTTTAATTTTAGAATGAATTTAATTCATACTTTATTGAAGAGCCATAGAAAAGTTTAGAGGAGGTTAATAGAAAAATATTTTTGTGAGATTTAGTCTTTAGCTCACCTTACGCAAGAATTGAAGAAAAGATATTTTCTCCGTGGTTCTCTGTGCATGCTCAGTGTTTCTCTGTGTTATTTGTTGGTCTTTATTACACAGAGTGCCACTGAGAAGTCGCAGAGTTACACAAAGATAAAACTTTTTGCGTAAGGTGATTTAATAACTGTTAGTTTATTTTTTTTACTTCTACATACCAATCACTTGATTGTTCTAACGATTTATTAAGGCGCTGAATTAAAGTATGCGGATCATCAAGACTTCCTTCCTGAAGAAGCGCGGATTCGAACAACTGTTCTGTTACATTCACAATAAAATCATCATTCGAATCGGCTTTAAATACTTTGATCAGATTCCTTACCAATTTATGATTTGGATTTACCTCAAATATTTTTTTCTGCTGTCCCATCTCTTTATTCGTCATTCGCAAAATCTTTTGCATTGCGGCAGATAATCCTTCATCCTTAGAGACAATGCATGATGCGCTGTCAACCAAACGAGTTGATCTTACAACGTCTTCTACTCGATCAGATAGAATACTTTTCATTTTTGAAAGGAGACTGAAGAAATGTTTTTCATCATCCTTATTCAGCTCTTCAATTTCATTTTTCTTTCCTCCAACATTTTTTATGTCGCTTATTTTTTTTGAATCGACCGATTCTGCAGATTTGAAATCGTAGTCTTTATATTTACGAATTGATTGAACCACAAATTCATCAATAGGATCGATGAGATAGAGAACTTCCAAACCCTTGTTCTTAAAAATCTCCATATGCGGATCTAATGTAATCGCCTCACGGTTTGTACCGGTAATAAAATAAATTTCCTTCTGCCCTTCTTTCATTCGTGTTGCATAATCTGCTAATGAAGTAAGCTCATCCTTATCGTTGCAGAAAGAAGAATTGAAACGGATCAGATCCAGGTACTTATCATGATTTGCGAAGTCACTATAACCAAGCTTAAAAATCTTCCCGTGCTCTTTCCAAAAATCATTGTAAGAAGTAGAATCATTCTTAGCTTTTTCCGATAGATAGCTAAAAATCGTACTTGAAACACTCGAAGCAATTTTTGTAAAGACAATATTTTCTTGAAGTGTCTCGCGCGAAATGTTAAGAGGTAAATCTTCGGAATCCACAACACCCTTTACAAAACTTAAATACTCAGGTAACAATTCCTTATTCTTGTGCTGAATCAAAACACGGCGGACATACAAGTCTAATCCATAGTTCTCACGGTCATGCCAGAAGAGATCATTACTTTTCTTGGGAATGAAAAGTAAAACATTGAATTGAATCGGCGCGTCAACTGATTTGTGAATAACATCCATCGGTTCTTCAGAATCATAACTCAAAAATTTATAGAACTCATCATATTGTTCTTTTGTGATTGAACTTTTTGGTTCACGCCAGAGTGCGCTTACTGTGTTAATTTTTTCTTTATCCAAAAAGATTGGATAAGAAATAAAATTCGAATGCTTCTTAATAATGCTTTCGAGACGCCATTTTTCTGCAAATTCAATAGCATCGTCCTTAAGATATACTTCAACTTTTGTTCCCCGCAGAAGTTTTTCATCGAGCTCAATAATTTCATATTCACCCAATCCATCCGAGCGCCATTCTACAGCTTGCTCATCATTGCGGAAGGATTTTGTCTTAATAATAACTTCCTTTGCAACCATGAAAACAGAATAGAACCCGACTCCGAATTTTCCGATGATATTACTTGCATCCGCCTTGGTTTCTGCGATTAATCGTACAAATTCTTCAGTGCCGGATTTTGCAATCGTCCCGATGTTTGTGATCATCTCATCACGCGTCATTCCAATTCCGGTGTCGGTAACCGTAAGAAGTTTCTTCTTCCCGTCAAATTCTATTTTTATTTCGAGTGCTAAATCCTTATCGAACATTTCCGTACCACGGTTTGACTCGAAGCGCAATTTATCTAATGCATCTGAAGCGTTAGAAATTAACTCCCGCAGAAAAATTTCTCTGCTTGTATACAATGAATGAACGAGTATATCAAGAAGTTTCTTAACCTCAGCTTTGAACTCGTATTTTTTGGTGCTATCTGTCATTTGCTGTTCCTTTTTTCAATTTAAATCTCCGGTTTATATTTTTTCTGATGCAAAGATAAAATTCATAAGAATATTTTTCAATCACTTTACAACATCGTATAATTTTCTGATCTCGGTTTTACTTTTTCATTCTCCATTTTAACAACTTTTCAATCGTATGTCATTACACCGTTCACTTCCACATCGGTTGTTTGAGTATTAACATCGGCAGCTTTCCATTGCTGCGCGAATACATTAACAGAAATACTAAAAGAGAAAATCAAAAAGGAATATTTTTTTCATTTGGGTCTCTGGATAGAACTTATCTTGATTCCATATTAATGGCGTGTATATAGACAGAAGTAATTCTCTCTGAAATATAGATTACCGTTTACGTAGGATGTGAAATCAGAATCGAACTGCAAATGGTATTATTAATCTACCGTTCTTACTCTTTGGTATCTTTCTTTTTATCGTCCTCGTTCAACCCTTTCTTAAACTGGCGAATTCCATCTCCAATTCCCTTCATTAATTCGGGAATCTTCCTTCCGCCAAACAATAAGATGAGGACAAGTACAATCAGAATTATTTCTGTAGGACCTAAATTTCCCATATTAACCTTTCCCTTAATTTTTCTAATGAAAGATAAATACAATTACACGAGTTACAAAATCCAATATTACTTATGTCTTACTGCTTTTATTCACTCAACTAAATTTGGGAAAACATCCGGCGAATAACGAATAATTTTTGGAATTAGACTCACAACTTTATCGTTCTCTCCCGTCAATTCATAAATCTTCATAAGGTAGTAGAGCGCAATAGAATTTGTTTCGTCACTTTCGGCTGCTTTTAAAAGATAATCTTGAGCAATCAGATAATTATTCGCGTGATAAAAAGCGATTCCTTTCAAAGTATTTACTTCGGAAATTTTTTGAGGACAAAATTGCATTACCCGGTCGCATTCATCAATTACTTTCTTCAACATTGCTCTATCATTTCTCTCAATCATCCGTAAAAAAGAATTATTAGCTTCTATGTAATTCTTTAAATATTGGATGCTGCATTCCACACTACCGGAATCTATTCTAACATTTTCTTTTCTTGTGAAGACAGGGAGTAATTGATGTAATTCATCGGAATAAAATATTTGCGTGTAATAATTTTTTCGAAACTCATCATGCACATATAAAGCACACTCGGCAAATGCACTTGGTTTAGCACCGGCGGGGAAAATAATATAATCCGGTTTTTGAGATAAGACATATTCAGCATTGTAATGCCGCTCTTTCCATAGCACGGGTAATTCTTGGTCGATACCTTTCACTTCTTTTGGGTGATGTGAAATATATTTATCGGTCAAACCAACAATATCAATTACACGCGCATTGGAATTATATGAAAACGCGCCGATTGTTGACATTGCCACCGTTATTTTGTTCTTGCTCGTAATCTTAATCTTGCTCTTGTTCTGCTTGTTTATCCATCCGGCATAAATTTTCATCTTCTGAACAAGACCGGATTCATATGCACGCTTTTCCATCATCTTGGGTCTCTGAAAATTATAATTTGTCAATCCGGCAAAAGCAACAATCACGACTACTATCAAAGAAATATTAGCCGCTAATAATTTCTTCCTTGATATAATAAAATCAATTGCATCCGGAATTGCTTTCACATATAAGATAAAAATGAGCGGCATGGTCGGAAGGAAGAAACGATGTATTGGTAGAACATCCCCTCCGATAATAATGTTAATTATTGTCCAGCATAGAACCACCCAGAAGAGAAATGATGTTTCAATGAGATTTTTTTTATTTCTGAAAAGAATCAGCGGGAATATTAATACAAAACCATAGAGCAAGTATGCGGCGGCAAAATCTGAGAAGTAATTAAACCCGCGAATAATGAATTCAAATGAAAATTCTGTCTTAGCGTAAAAAGTATTCGGCAGCGGATAGCCGTAATAAATAATTCTAAAACAGATATAAGCAGACATTGCAACAGAATAAAAAATAATTTCTTTAAGCAGAGTCCGGTCAATTGCTGCTCGCATTTTCGAAAAGAATTTCCTTTCTCCGCTTTTGTAATAATTATAAAATATTTTGTGTGTAAGAATTAGAATAAGAACAATCAAACCTTCCGGTCTTAGAAGTGAGTTTAAGACCGATACAAATACTAACCAAAAGTTGGGATTTTTCTTGACCGGATTTTTTAGATAAAGAATAATTGATAAGAGAGTCAGAGAAACAAATAATGTCGTCTCCATTGCGCTGACACCCCAATAAACTAACGGTGTAGAAAATGCGAGTAAAAAGACCGGCACAAGAGATGTCGTTTCATCTAAAAGATTTTCAATGAACGTTTTTTGTCCGGTATCGTGTATGATAAAGAGGCGTGCTAAATAATAGGAAAGGATTAAAACAACGACCGAAAAGAAAATTGAAAGAAATTGCGCAGTCTTCTCAATTTGCTTATTCTCTTGATCTTGATCATGCTCTTGACCTGTTGCTGTAATTCGATCACGATTATAAACAAAAGTGTCATCAATATATTTTTCTCCGCTGAGTATAATCACCCATAGAAAATTAGTATAGCCCTCTACTCTTTCTCCTTTATTGAAAACTAATCCGTCACCTTCCGCAAAATTTTTAGCGTAACGGAATGAAGTGTAAGCGTCATCCTGAATAAAGCGGACTTCCAAAATATTATTGAGGAAAAGAACTATGATTACGGAAAGTGCAGCTATTCCGAAATAATTTGTAATTGCTCTTCCCTTCAAAAATTTTTCAGTAAAAGTTAATTTCATTTCAATGATAATTAATGGCGAGTTGCATGAACAATTTACTAATTTTCTCTATGAGATAATTAATTCACTAAAAACTATTTACTGTGACTCTCAAGACACACATTAAAGAAACAATTAAACTTGCACTGCCGATCTCGATTGGACAGTTGGGACATGTAATGCTCGGAGTAGTTGACAGTGTTATGGTTGGAAAGGTAGGTTCTGCATCGTTAGCTGCGGCATCTTTGGTAAACGGTATCTTCTTTTTGATACTTGTGATCGGAATCGGTTTATCAATGGCGGCAACCCCTCTTATAGCAATGGCAAAAGGCGCCGGTAAATTTGATGACTGCGGAAAAATTCTGAATCATTCTCTCGTTGTTAATTCTGTTTTCTCAATTGTATTAATGACCGGAACTTTTGGATTCTCATTTCTTATCCCATTTCTAAATCAGCCGCATGAAGTAGTAAAGGAAGCGGTTCCTTATCTGCAAGTATTATCTCTTTCAGTAATTCCATTCATAATCTTTCAGACTTACAGACAGTTTTTAGAAGGGCTCTCTATTCCTAATCCGCCGATGTTCATTGCAATTTTTGCAAATCTTTTCAACGCATTCTTCAATTGGCTCTTTATCTACGGTAAATTCGGATTTCCAGCTTGGGGATTATTCGGCGCAGGAGTGGCGACAACATTAACACGCTGGACTATGGCTGCGGTCTTATTCTATTTTGTTCTTAACTATAATAGAGTGCGGATTTACAAACCGCAAGTAAAGATCAAAGCGTTAGATTTTTCACTAATTAAAAAACTTATAAGCATTGGACTGCCGAGCGGCTTTCAATATTTTCTTGAAGTAGCCGCATTTGCTTTTGCCGCTATTATGATCGGCTGGCTTGGAAAAGCTCAGCTTGCCGCACATCAAATCGCAATCAATCTGGCATCTATTACATACATGATAATACTCGGTATTTCATCTGCCGGGACAATTAGAGTCGGAGAAGCAGCCGGACAAAAAAATATTACGCAAGTCAGACGGGCAGGATTCAGCACACTCGGTTTAGCGACTGCATTAATGTTTTGTTTCGGCGTCTGTTTTATTTTATTCAGAAATATTTTACCCTTGCTATATATCAATGAAGAAGAAGTAGTTGAGGTAGCTTCTAAACTTTTGATTATCGCCGCACTCTTCCAAATTTTTGACGGACTACAGGCAACCGGAATTGGAGTTCTGCGGGGATTAACGGATACAAAGATTCCTATGTTGATCTCGTTTGCAGCATATTGGATTATTGGAATTCCAATTGCAATCCTTCTAGGATTCTATTTTAAGCTTGGTGCAGTTGGAATTTGGATTGGTTTATTGCTCGGTTTGGCTTCATTGGGAATTACGATGGTGTTTAGATTTAATAAGAAGAGTAAATCTATAATTTCATAAACTCACACCGGTCTCATTTATAATTGCCTTCACAGAGGTCTTCATTTGAAACTATTAGCACCGGTCTTTTCTTGGAACTGCTCAAATCGGAATAAGGAAATGGAACTAAAACAATTTCTTTCTGCTTATACATTATCCCACGCCACAGAATTATCGTCCAGCAAATTGTTTATTTTTTTTCACTACTAACCGACTAATTTTCTTAAAAAACGATAAATCACTTGTTACTACTATTATTTAATCATTTTAACAGATAGATGGGGTCGTTTTATAAAATC
>JAJYXU010000084.1 GCA_021801605.1 Bacteroidota bacterium | reverse complement strand
AAAACGCAGCAGAACAGTTTAGAGAAATTTTAGAAGAGATTAAAAATAAACCGTAAAAAATCTCACTTGTATAGACGTTAAAACAAGTTCAGAAATAATACATCAGGAGAAAAAAATTTGTATTAGATTTTTCTTGATGGAACAACCGAAAAAACGTGGAAACGGAACGGTAGTAAAAAACGGAACAATCCTATAATAGTAAACGGAACGACCCCATAGAAAAAGTAGCAGAAATAAACGAAAGGAGAGTTTGGTTTGAGACTTAGGATCATTTCGAGATAATCGCAAAGGGAAGAACAGAAGGAGGTAAAATGAATGACTTCGAAAGAATGATAGCTCAGGGAAATGAGCACTTAGATTCTGATGAATATGAAAAAGCACTTGAATCTTTTAAGAAAGCATTAGATAAAAAGCCAGACGATCCCGTCATTCTTGATAGACTGGCAAAAGCTTATTACCATCTAGGTAATTATGATCTGGCTGAAGACTATTTAATGCAGAGGCTAGAATCAAGCGAGGTAGATTATTACACATTTAATAATTTGGGCATGGTGCTCGAACAAAAGGGACAGCTTGAGCGTGCATTGGAATATTATCAGGTTGCTATAGAGATGAATAAACAAGAACCTTCAGCATGGATAAATTTGGGGATGCTTCACTTTCGGCAATCGTTATATGAAGATGCTTTACGGATAATGAAACATGCCAATTTACTTGAACCTAATGATAAAGATGTGCTATACTATATGGCAGAGTGTTATCGCAATCTTGATGATGCACGTAATCTATACAAAACTCTTAGAAAAATAATCTATTTCTACCCAAAAGATTATTGTGCGATGAACAGTCTAGGATGGCAATATTCACGCTGTGGGTATCTGGAGAAAGGAGTTGCTTTGATAGAAAAAGCAATTAAATTGAATCCTATGAAATGCTACCTTTATACTACACTTGCACAAATTTATGTCGGCAATAGAAACATCCCATTACTTCTAGACACATATTTACGAGCAATCATGCAGAATCCAAAATTCTTAGAATATTTTTGGGAGAAGGATATTTTTTTATCTGAAGCGCTCGATCCTGAGACTAGGAAAATAATTTGCGATCTCGCCGTTGAACATGGAGACAAAGAGGCATTGAAGATAAAAAACGAAATATGAAAGTATTATCTGTTTAGAATATTACTATGCATTTTAAGATGAGGCGAAATGAAAAACTCGGTTAACGACCTCGGTCAAATTGAATTAGATTTTTCAGAAGATAATTTAAGGGACGAAAACGACGAAATAGATTATAGGAGGGTTACTAGCCTCTTCATCAGAGACTTTGATGCACTACCGCCTATCTTTTCATTCGGCAATCTTCAACTTCGAGATATCTCCAGCATGCCGAAGGATAAAAAGTACTGTGAATTATTCAATGCGAATTTTAATGAATGGTTTGAAGATAGGATAGAAAATCTAAGTGCTGATTGGGAAGTAAACGGTAATATAGAAAATACAAGCAACTATTTTAGTTGGTTTAAAAACAAGTACTCTATAATCGATTACTTACTTCAAAAGATCAGCGATAGTGAAGAAGATTATGATTTGAGTGAGAATGAACTAATAAAAAAATACTCACAAATTGTTCAACGGATGCTTAATGATTTTGAAAACATTTTTGATACATATGCTACTCATTATTTATTTCATTTCGAAAGTGATTTAAATAAATCCTTCATTGCTTCCGCTATTGTTTCTTTATATAGACTCGATTGGAAAGATTGGAAGGAACTGCAAGAATTGATTAAATAATATTTTAGTCCTCGATTTACGAATTCATTCTGATTCTACTAATAAATAATTGGACAGAAAATGTCACTTATACTATTCAAACAGCCAAAAGAATGCCCATTAAATTGGAATATAAGACGTCGTCCATATAAAAAAATTGTAAGTCATAAAATTGTCTCAATTAATCCAATCATTTCTGATTCTGAAGTTGTAAAAGGGAAAGGAAAGATTGTTGGTTTAGAATTTTATATCCATTCCAAGAATAAAACTCACGGAACCTTCTATTTTCGGTCGCCTTCAATGATATTATCTGAAGATACTAAGAGAATATTAAAACGAAAAAAGACACTATCGAACGGTTCATACTTCCTTTGCTTCAATAATAAATTTAGTCTATCAGGCGTGGGAATAAAAAAAGTAAATCTTTAATCTGTTAACGAATACATGTCTTCATTGAATAGCATTGATCGTGTATTGAAACACTTGTTAAAAATATAAAATATTACAATTGGAGGATTTGCTTAATATAGAGAATTAGGAAGACAAGCAATAGTTGGTTTGTCTGAAATGATATTTTCAAAATTAACACCTGAATGGTGACAATTAATGAAATTTCATAGGAAAATTTTATTTGTGTATGTAATGTGTATGTAGAAAAAAGAAAACCTCTGTAAGTTATTTGCTTACAAAGGTTTTTTTTACTTGCTTGTAGCGGGGATAGGACTTGAACCTATAACCTTCGGGTTATGAGCCCGACGAGCTACCAATTGCTCCACCCCGCGGTATAATTTTTATTTTTCGCGTTATTTTACTATCAATTACAAAGAGCATTAAAATTTGGTGAGCAAATATAGGAAAAGAATAGACCACCAGTCAACTTTTATAATTGTGAATCACCAAAAGAATTCTAATTACTTGATTTCTATTGTAATTTGCAGAGACCAAAAGCAAACGAAACTATAGAAAATTGCAGACTTGATAGTTAAGACCGTATTCGCAATATTCGCATCGAAATAAATCAAAACAATATGCTCAAATCGCTTCTCATTAAAGACTACGCTCTCATCGAGAATATCCTTGTTGAATTTGGCAAAGGTCTGAATATCATAACCGGTGAAACAGGCGCAGGCAAATCAATTTTAATTGATGCAATGGGATTACTTCTTGGAGAACGTGCATCAACCGAAGTTGTCCGCAAAGACACGGAGAAATCTGTTGTTGAAGGAATCTTTGATGTAAAGGGAAATAAAAAAGTTAGAGAATTACTTTTAACAAATGATCTTGAAGATAACGACGATTTAATAGTCCGTAGAGAAATCTCTTTGAAAGGAACGAATAGATGTTTTCTAAATGATACACCGGTAACCCTGAATCTTATTAAAGAAGTCGGCGATCTGCTTGTTGATCTTCACGGTCAGCATGAACATCAATCTTTATTGCGCACAGATACTCACATAGAAATGCTCGACGATTTTTCTAATCTGGAAAGTGATTTGGAAAAATTTAGAACTGAGCATTACAAATTAAATTCACTTTTAAAAGAATTTCGTGAACTGCGTGAAAAAGAAAATTTACTTCGTGAGAAAAAAGAGTATTACGAATTTCAAATCAAAGAGATTGATGAAGTAAACCCTCAATCCGGTGAAGAAGAAAAGTTAGAAGACGAATTGAAAATTCTTGAGAATTCGGAAAAACTACTTTCAGCGGCAAACGAGATTTATGAAAATCTATATGATGCCGAAAATTCAATTCAAGACCGCCTCGGTGAAACTAAAAATAAATTAACAGAACTGGCACGGATAGATAAGTCATTTTTAGAAAAACTCGGGGAATGTGAATCCGCATTTGCAATCTTGAATGAAATTTCTTCCTTCTTGCGAAGTTATAAAGAGAGAATTGATATTGAACCGGAACGGTTGGAGGCAGCCCGGCTGCGGGTGGGTGCTATCAATCTCTTAAAGAAAAAATATGGAGGTTCGATAAACTTGGTTATTGAACACCGTGAAAAGATCGGCAAAGAATATGAACTTGCGGAAAATTTTAGCGCAAAGATTTCTGAGTTAGATAAATTGATAAATGAAGCTCGCAAAGAGTGCGGTATAATTGCAAAAAAACTTTCACAAGAGAGAAGATCAATTTCTAAAAAAATTAAAAAGGAAATTGAAGAAGCACTTAAGTCACTTGGTATCTCTGATTCCATCTTCGAAGCAAAAATTATAAATCAAACCGCAGATGGAAACGATGAAAATTTTATTTCGGTGGATGGAAAAAAGTATAAATTCAATAACCGCGGTTACGACGAAGTTGAATTCTTTGTCTCTACGAATGCGGGGGAAGATCCTAAACCGCTTGTTAAAGTTGCATCCGGCGGAGAAGTATCACGCATAATGCTTGCATTAAAATCTATTCTTGCAAAGTCGGATCGTCTTCCAATTTTAATCTTCGATGAAATTGATACCGGCGTGAGCGGACGGATTGCACAAAAAGTTGGGCAGGTGCTTAAGTCGCTTGCTTCGTTTCATCAGATAGTTGCTATTACTCATCTTCCTCAAATTGCCGGACTTTCGGATTATCATTTTGCGGTAGAAAAGAAAAAATCCGGCGAGCGGGTAGTAAGTTCTATTCGCAAATTGAACGATGAGGACCGGATAAAGGAAGTTGCTAAATTAATGAGCGGAGAAAAAATAACTGAATCTGCTCTTAACGGTGCAAGAGAGTTGATGGGTTTGGCAAAAAACTAAAGGTTGTTTTCAAGCACAGATCGACTTTTAGTTCAATATTCTCTTTGCGATAAATATTTTGTTCATTAAATTCCAACTAAGATAAAACAACAAATTCAGGAGGAAGTAATGAGTAAAAGGTTTCTGACATTAATAGTAATTCTCGGTTTAGTCTTTTCTTCTTCGTTTAAGGCGCAAAGTTTAGATGAGACACTTTCCAAACTTTCATCTACTGTTGGCTCTGCATATGTAAAACCGGTTATCTCCGCATTCGGCTCAAATTTAAACTCGGGTTGGGTCTCACAATTTCCTTCTGCAACAATTCTGGGATTTCATTTGGATTTAAAAATTGTTGCGATGGGATCTTTCTTTTCGGATGATGCAAAGAATTTTTCAACAAGTAACGGTTTCTATTTTTCTTCTGCACAAGTCGATCAGATTTTGCAGGGCTCTAATTATACACCTTCATCTATCGGACAATCGAACTATGATAATTTAAAACAACAGATAGTCGCTCAACAATTTACAGTTAATTTCTCCGGGCCAACTATAATCGGAAGTAAAAATGATTATTTGAAGGTTCAATTCCCTGGTAAGACAATTACTTCCGGATCAACTTCATATACAGTTCAGCCCTATAATCTTCCAGTCACTGAGGTAAAAGGATTCCTTGATGGGATACCTGCTTTGCCGACAGCTGCGGCACAGTTAACTGTCGGTACAGTCTTCGGTACAAATGTTGCAATTAGATATTTACCTGATATTGATATTCAAGATCTAGGAAAGTTCAGCTATTTCGGCGCCGGCATAATTCATAATCCGAGTGTTTGGTTCCCAAATCCTTTGCCACTTGATTTAACAGTTGGATTCTTTACACAGAAACTTAAAGTCGGCGATATTTTTGAAAGTACGGCAACTCAAATGGGTATTTATGCAAGTAAAACATTTGGAATTATAATTTCAATTACTCCTTATGTAGGTTTAACTACAGAATCATCCAAGACAACTGTAAGCTACGATTATACATCAAATCAAACATTGAATGGAGTTCCTGTAAAAGCTCACATCAGTATGGATATGGAAGGTGAGAATAAGAGCAGTGCGGTCATTGGATTTAATTTGCATCTCGGAATTGTAAACATCAATGCCGATTATAAATTAGCAAAAACAAAAACTGCAAGCGCGGGTGTTTCATTCGGTTTCTAAATTTTTTAAGATTTATTCTTCATTGAAGGGGCTGAACAAGCCCCTTTTCTTTTTTATCTTTGAATAGAATTTATTGTAAAGATATCACTTGAAAGAAACAGCAATCTATATTCACATTCCTTTCTGCGATCACAAATGCATCTATTGCGATTTCTATTCTATTGTATCTTACGAAAATGTCTCTTCATATCTCATTGCGCTGAAAAAAGAGATCAATTTTTTCGCGGAGAAATATTCCGCAGAAAGAAAAATTATCTCAATCTTTTTTGGCGGCGGCACTCCCTCTTTTATGGAACCCGAATACATCGCAGAAATAATTCTGCATCTGAAGAAAAATTTTATTGTTGATGATAATGCGGAGATAACACTTGAGACTAATCCGGGAACTGTAAACCGAGAAAAATTACTCGCCTTCCGTAAAATTGGAATTAACCGGATTAGTATCGGTATTCAATCTTTTGATGAAGATGAATTAAAATTTCTTACGCGCATTCACGATTCAGAGACAGCAATTAAAACTGTTTACGATGCGGCGGATTCGGGATTCGATAACATTAGTATTGATCTAATTTTTAATTTACCAAAACAGACAAAAGAGATTTGGCGTTCAAACCTTAAACAAGCCATACAGCTTCCGATCAAGCATATTTCTACATATAGTTTAATTCTTGAGCATGGCACAATTCTTAATAAAATGGTTTTAGACGGCAAAGTAAAAATGCAAAGCGAGGATTATGATGCCGATCTTTATGAATTAACGATTGACTTTCTAACTCAAAACGGTTTCGATCAGTATGAAGTTTCCAACTTTGCACGCAATGGAAAAGAGTGCATTCATAATAACGCATACTGGCATTATAAAGATTACATAAGTTTTGGCACATCAGCCCATTCATTTGTAAATGGAAAACGGTGGTGGAATTATTCTGCATTAAATTTTTACAACAGTGCTGTTGAATCAAAAAGAAATGCGGTTGTAGGCGAGGAAGTCCTTTCTGAAAATGAAATGCTTGATGAATATGTAATGCTTGCACTTCGAAGCAAAGGACTTGATCTGATGGAACTGAATAACCTTTTCGGCGGCAATTGGTTTGAGCAGAACAAAAATTTTCTTAATCAGTTGGAAGAAGAAAATTTTCTCACATCAAAAAATAATCTGCTTTCCTTTACTCCCAAAGGTTACGCAATCTGCGATGAGATACTTATTAAATTAGAAAGCTAACGGCTGATTCCCGAAAGTTATTATAGTTTGCTTCTTCTGGCAATTCTTCCTACCTTTGTGCCGTCCATTTCGCCCCTCGAGGGCGATTTTTATTTATAGAATATGGAAAAGCAGCAAATTAATAACAGAATCGAAGAAATTGTAAAAGCTCACGGCTTCATACTGGTTGATTTGGTCCTCCGCGGCGACAATCATCTGCGAATCATTGAGGTTTTTATAGATGGCGAAAAAGGAATCACTGCGCTTGATTGCGCAAATGTTAGCCGGAACCTTAACGAAGCAATCGAATTAGAAAATTTAGTCGGATCGAATTACCGGCTGGATGTTTCTTCGCCCGGTGCTGAGCGACCGCTTAAATTTTTGGTACAATACTTTAAACACATTAACCGGAAATTTGAAATTGAGTATATCGAAGACGGCGAAAAAAAATTAACCGCTAAACTTCTCCGCATCGAAGGAGAGAATCTCTTCTTCGCGGTCAAAGAGGCGGAATACAAAATAAATTTTAGCAGCATTACCAAAGCAAAAGTTTTAATTAGTTTTTGATCACAGAGGAGTAATAAATGAACACCGAAATAGTAGAATCCTTTGCTCAAATGGTCCGCGAGAAAAGTCTTGATAAAGACGTTCTTGCAGGGATCATAGAAGAAATCTTTGGGATTATGGTAAAAAAGAAATTTGGATTAGAAGCCAAATATGATGTTGTTGTTAACATGGACAAGGGAGATATAGAAATATTTCTTGAACGAACTATAGTTGATACCGTAAATGATCCGGCTACTGAAATAAGTATTGATGAATTGAATGAAAAAGGAAATGAAGACGGACTTGAAGTAGGCGAAGATTTTGTTCAGAAAATTGAATTGAAAGAATTTGGAAGAAGATTAATAAACCTTGCACGCCAAAGTTTGAATCAAAAAATTAGAGAGATTGAAAAAGATATTATTTACAATGAATACGTTGAAATGCTTGGTGAGATTGTTGTAGGCGATATTTATCAGGTAAGAAGAAATGATGTACTGGTTAATCATAACAAGAACGAATTGCTTTTACCGCGCCACGAACAAATTCCGCGTGAAAAATACAGAAAAGGTGATACGGTGCGTGCTGTTGTTAAAGATGTTAAAAAAACTCCGAACGGACCGGTCATTTTAGTTTCGCGTGCGGATAATCTTTTCTTGAGAAGATTGTTTGAAATCGAAATTCCGGAAATTTATGACGGTGTAATTGAAATCAAAGGTATAGCACGCGAACCCGGTGAAAGAGCCAAAATTGCAGTTGAATCGAGCGATCCCCGTATTGACGCAGTTGGCGCTTGCGTTGGAATGAAGGGTGTACGTATTCATGCAATTGTACGCGAGTTGAATAATGAAAATATTGATGTCATCAACTACTCGGAAGACCCGGTCGTTTTCATCCAAAGGTGCATTGCCCCGGCAAAATTAAAACAGATCGAGATTGATGAAGATGCCAAGAAATGTGTTGTAACTGCCGATAGCGATCAAGTATCGTTAATAGTCGGACGGAACGGCGTTAACATTCGTCTTGCAATTAAACTAAGCGGTTACGAAATAGAAGTGATCAGGTTAGAAAAGCCGTTCGAAGAATATGACGAAGATATTGAACTTATAGAACTCCGTGAAGAATTAACTACAGAGATGGTGGACTTGCTAATCAACAACAGGTTAGATACAGCACTGGAAGTTCTTGCCGCCGGAATTGATAAGCTCAAAGAGATTGAAGGGCTTGATGAAGAAAAAGCTAAACAGATAATTGAAATTCTTGAAAATCAATTTGAAGAAGAAGAATAAATGAGTCTTCTCTAAAAAAGTAATATCATTATAGAAAAATTTTGAATTCGGTTTATTTCCACAATCCAAAATAGCGGAATAGACCTTTTTAGATACGCCTCATAAACAGAACACTTAAACGGATAATCATACAATGCCGGAAACTGCTAAAGAAAAAAAATTACGTCTCTACAAATTTGCTGCAGAGTATAACCTTTCTACTGAATCGTTAGTGGAACTTTTACAAAAGAAAGGTTATGATGTAAAATCTCACATGGCTTTATTGACCGATGAGATGGTTACGGAAATTAAATCGTTTTTCAAAAAAGATATTGAAAAAGCTGAAAAACATTATAAGAAGATTTCTGATTTTCAGAAAAAAAGAACAGAACACGATGAGCCCGAAACCCCTGTTGAAATTGCACCAAAAGTTATAGAAGAAAAACCTGTTGCGCAGAAACTTGAAGAAGTTCTTGTTGAGCCGGTGGTTGAAACAATCCAGCCAGAGGAACCTGCTGAGGAATCTCCAGCGCCCGTAATTGAAGAACCAGTTGTAGAACCGGTTGAAGAAAAAAAATCTTACAGGACCGAAACTGAAATTGCTCTCGAAGGAAGAAGAAAAGGTTTAACTATTGTTGGCAGAGTTGATCTTAAACCGCGGCGCGATAAGGTTGAATCTAAAGAAGTAACAGCTACTCAAAAACCGGCTCAGCCGTTAACTGCAACTCAGGAAGAAGCGGAAAAAAATAAAAAGAAAAAGAAAATTCTTAAGACCAAAAAGAAAACAACTACTCCCGGTCAGGCTCCCGAAGAAGTGATCGTCGCTAAGAAAAAAAGAAAAATTAAACGCCTGGAAATTGATAAGCGCGAAGTTGAAGATGCAATCAAAAGAACTCTTCTTAGTATAGATGAATCTGCTGTTGGCGGTAGAGCATCTGCAAGAAAGAAAAAAAGAAAAGAGAAAGAAGAGATTCAGAATCAAATTCTTCAGCAGAAAGAATTAGATAAAACAAAAATTAAAGTCAGTGAATTTATTGCCGTGAACGAACTCGCAAATTTAATGGGCGTTTCCGTAAGCGATGTAATTCAAAAATGTATTGGATTAGGTCTGATGGTTTCTATCAATCAACGTCTTGATGTTGAAACTATAACTTTGATAGCCGATGATTTTGGATTTGAAATAGAACTTGAAGAAGAATATCAATCGGAACTTGATGCCGACGTTCCGGACCCGGTAGAAACACTTAAATTTCGCCCGCCTGTTGTTACAATTATGGGGCACGTAGATCATGGTAAAACATCTTTGCTGGATTATATACGCCGCGCAAATGTTGTTGCCGGAGAAGCCGGTGGAATTACACAGCACATTGGCGCTTATAAAGTTATGATCGATGAGAACAGACAAGTAACATTTTTAGACACACCCGGTCACGAAGCATTTACGGCTATGCGTGCACGCGGCGCTCGTGTTACGGATATTGTAGTATTAATTGTAGCTGCAGATGACGCAGTGATGCCTCAAACTGTTGAAGCAATCAATCACGCCCTTGCCGCAAATGTTCCAATAATTATTGCGATCAATAAAATTGATAAACCAAATTCCAATATTGAAAGAATTAAGCAGCAACTTGCAGAAAGAAATATTTTAGTTGAAGAGTGGGGCGGAAAATATCAGTGTGTTGAAGTCTCTGCCAAACTTGGAAAGAATGTTGATCTCCTTTTAGAAAAATTAGTTCTTGAAGCTGAATTGCTCGACTTGAAAGCAAATCCAGACCGTTTAGCGCGCGGAACAATAATTGAATCTCAGCTTGATAAAGGAAAAGGTGTTACCGCAACCGTTCTTGTTCAAAAAGGAACTTTGAAAGTTGGCGATCCGTTTATAGCAGGAATTGTGCACGGACGTGTACGAGCAATGTTTGATGAGCGCGGTAAAAAAGTTTTTGAAGCAGGCCCTTCAACTCCGGTTCTTGTTCTTGGGTTTGAATCTGCACCGCAGGCGGGAGATACATTCCACATTGCAGAATCTGAACGTGAAGCACGCGAAATTAGTTTGAAGCGTATGCAGTTAAAACGCGAACAAGATCATCGCCAGGTTCATCATATTACTCTTGATGAAATTGCAAATCAAATCAGTCACGGCGGATTTAAAGAATTGCCGGTGATTGTTAAAGGCGATGTGGATGGTTCAATCGAAGCATTATCGGATTCGTTGATGAAATTATCTAACCAGGAAGTTTCCGTTCGCGTAATTCATAAAGCAGTCGGCGCAATTTCTGAAGGTGATGTTCTTTTAGCGGCAGCATCGGGCGCTATAATTGTAGGATTCCATGTAAGACCGAATACGAACGCGCGTAAACTTGCCGAGTCTGAAAAAGTTGATATTCGTCTTTACAACATTATTTATGATGCCATCAACGAAATAAAATCTGCTCTCGAAGGAATGCTTTCTCCGGTTGTTTCCGAAGAAGTTGTTGCAACGCTCCAGGTCAAAGATATTTTTAAGGTACCAAAAGCAGGTACAATTGCCGGATGTTCCGTTCAAGACGGAAAAATTATGAGAAGCAATAAAGTCCGTTTGTTCAGAGACGGAATTGCGGTTTACGAAGGCGAAATCAGTTCGTTGAGAAGATTTAAAGATGATGTGCGTGAAGTTGAAAAAGGATTTGAATGCGGTGTTAGTATTGCCAACTTTAATGATATTAAACCCGGCGATATTATTGAAGCTTATAAAATGATTGAAACCAAGAAGAAATTAGAGTAGAAATGTCTCATAGATTAGATAAAGTTTCGAGTCTCATTAAAGAAGAACTCAGTTTAATTTTTCTTCACAAACTTCAAGATCCAAAACTGAGTCTTATAACCGTAACTAATGTTAAAGTTAGTCCGGATCTAAAACACACAAAAATCTATATCTCGGTTTTTGATAAAGAGAAACGTACAAAAGTTTTGGAAAGCGTTAACGAACTTAAAGGTTTAATCAGAACTCAACTCGCCGGAAGAATCCAACTTAGATTTGTTCCGGAACTCCATTTTTTTATAGATGATACATTAGACTATGTTGAAAAGATGGAAGGATTGTTCAAAAAAATTCATGAAAGCGATAGCGAAGAATACGATAGCTGAAATTGAGCCGGATTTTGTTGCCGGTGAGATTATTCTTATTGATAAAGCTCTCAGAAAGAGTTCTTTTGATTGTGTTTATAAAGTAAGAAAAACTATCGGTGTAAAAAAAGTCGGGCATGCCGGAACTCTGGATCCTAATGCAACCGGTTTAGTAATAGTTTGTACTGGAAGAAAGACAAAGGAAATTTCTACAGTTCAGGATCTTGCTAAAACTTATACCGGAATTTTTACGCTGGGAAAAACAACATCATCATTCGATGGTGAGCGTAAATTTGATTCTGATAATAGTTACGAGCACATTACAGAAAGTGAAATTCTTAAAACACGCGACCTGTTCCTTGGAAATATTTTGCAGATGCCGCCAATGTATTCGGCTATCAAACATAACGGACAACCTCTTTATAAACTGGCGCGTAAAGGAAGAGAAGTTGAAAGAGAAGCACGAGAAGTTATTGTTACAAAGTTTAAAATAACAAAAATTGATCTGCCCGACGTTCATTTTGAAATAAGCTGTTCTAAAGGGACTTATATTAGAGTAATTGCACACGACTTTGGACAGCAGCTTAGATGCGGGGCTTACTTAAAAGAATTGAGACGAACTCAAATTGGTGAGTTTAAAGTGGAAGACGCACTAACGCTCGATGAGTTCAAAGAGTTTGCAAAAAATTATTATCTTGTTCCCCAATTGAATTGAAATGAAAGTTTATACAGAAGTTTCTGAAAATATAAATACAAGAAATGCGGTTGTAACTGTTGGATCGTTTGATGGTTTGCACCTTGGGCACTTAAAAATTCTTAATGAAGTAAAAAAAACTGCAGCCCAAAAAAACGGAAACGGTTTTGTTGTTACATTTGAACCGCATCCACGTTTTGTTCTTTCAAAAGATTTTGATATGAAACTTTTAACATCGCTTGATGAAAAAAAAGAAATCCTTGAAAGTGCGGGGATTGAAAATTTGATGGTGATAAACTTTACTAAAGAGTTTTCACAACTAACTTCGGATGAATTTATTAAACGATTCATTGTGGAGAAGATCGGCGCTGCTCATATGGTTATCGGACACGATCATAAATTTGGCAAAGATAGATTGGGCGATGTTAATATTCTCAGTAAAGTTGGCAGACTTAATAATTTTGATGTTACCGATGTATCGGCAGAAAGTTTGAACGGAGAAATTATCAGCTCAACAAAAATTAGAAATGCTCTTGCTGAAGGAAATGTTGAACGAGCCAATTTATTTTTGGGACGAAATTATTCTTTTTCGGGTAAAGTTGTAATTGGTGCTCAGCGCGGAAGAACACTTGGTTTTCCAACGGCTAACATTAAGCTGGATGAACCGAGGAAAGCAGTCCCCAAAAACGGCGTTTATGTTGTTGACTGTTTTCTGAAAGATGAAAAACATATTGGAATAATGAACATCGGATATAGACCGACGTTTGAAAATAAACACGAACTGGTTCTCGAAGCTCATCTATTGAATTTCGATTGTGATATTTATGGAAAATCTATGAAAGTAGAATTTCTAAAACGGTTGCGTGATGAGGTTAGATTTGAATCGAAAGAGGCGTTGATTCATCAGATAGAAATTGATAAACAAACAGCTCAGGAAATCATTAGGGCATCTCTAAAAACTATTTTTTAAAAAATGAGACACGGATAAAGCGGATAAAAACAGATTTTCACAGATTAGCTTTTGAAGTTTTAGAGATGCCATTAGTAACACAGATTTAATATGTGTTATTGTGAGCAGATTAAAAATCTGCTCTACAAAGGAAAATTAACTAACTAATAAACTCCGGTTCATTCTGGGGTTATATCGAACAAACAAATAAAGGAGTAGTAAAATGTCGTTGTCAAAAGAAGAAAAACTTGCGGTAATCAAAAAATTCGGTAAAGGAGAAAAGGATAGCGGTACAACCGAAGTTCAGATCGCATTGCTTACGGAAGAAATTAATCGTCTTACAGGTCACTTCGAAGCGCATAAAAAAGATCACGCTTCAAGACGCGGATTGATGCAGATGGTTGGAAAAAGAAGAAGATTGCTTGATTATCTTGCAAGCAAAAATATTGAAAGATATCGCACAATAATTAAAGAATTAAACATAAGAAAGTAACGGAGTTTCTAAATGGTTTATACCAAAGAAGTACAAATAGGAAAACAAAAATTAATTTTTGAAACAGGAAAACTTGCCAAACAGGCAAACGGCGCCGTAATGGTTCGCTACGGCGATACAATGGTTCTGGTTACTGCTGTTGCAGGCGAATTGCGCCCTGATGTGGATTTCTTTCCTCTCAGTGTTGAGTATAGAGAAAAAGCATTTGCAGCCGGTAAAATTCCTGGCGGCTTTTTCAAACGCGAAGGCAAATCTACAGATAAAGAAGTTCTCAGTTCACGTTTAATTGACCGACCAATACGTCCATTGTTCTCTGATAATTACAGAAATGATACTCAAGTCGCGGCATTCGTTTATTCATATGATAGCGAGAACGATTCGGATGTAATTGCCGCATGCGGCGCTTCGGCAGCACTCGCAATCTCAGATATTCCTTTTCTCGAACCTGTCGGTGAAGTTCGGGTTGGAAGAATCAACGGTGAATTCATAATTAATCCTACTCTCAAAGAAACTGAAGAGAGCGATCTTGAATTGGTTATTGCCGGAACGGAAAGTTCAATCATGATGGTTGAAGGCGAAGCAAAAGAATTGAGCGAACAAGTTATGCTTGATGCTTTAAAGTTTGCTCATGCAGAAATCAAAAAAATTGTCCAGGTTCAAAAAGAATTACGCGAACTTTGCGGCAAACCTAAAATGATTATCGCTGAAAAAGTTATTGATCAGAATTTGTTCAACGATATTTCTGCTTTAGCTCATGATAAATTCAAAACAATAGTTTCTTCTGTTCTTGCTAAAGAAGAAAGATCTTCACAGAACCATGCATTGACTGATGAAGTGCTTGCCGCTCTTGCAGAAAGATATCCCGAACAAGAAACTGCGATCAAAGAAATTCTTCACGATATGGAAAAAGATTTGATGCGCAAAAGAATTCTTGAAGACGGATTGCGCCTTGATGGTAGAAATACAACTCAGATCAGACCAATTACGGTTGAACTTGGATTGCTTCCGCGAGTTCACGGAAGTGCATTGTTCACACGCGGCGAGACTCAGAGCTTAACAACTTTAACATTAGGTGCTAAAGGCGATGAACAAATTATAGACGGACTTCAGCCTGAATATAAAAAACGATTCCTTCTTCACTACAACTTTCCGCCGTTCAGCGTTGGTGAAACCGGAAGATTTTCCGGCGTTGGAAGAAGAGAAGTTGGACACGGAAATCTTGCCGAACGTTCTCTTAAAAATATCATTCCCGCAGAAGATAAATTTCCTTACATCGTTCGCTTGAATTCGGATATTCTTGAATCGAACGGTTCATCTTCAATGGCAACAGTTTGTGCCGGTTCGCTTTCGTTGATGGATGGCGGCGTTCCTGTTAAAAGTCCAATTGCCGGTATAGCGATGGGACTTGTGAAAGAAGAGAATCAATTTGCAATTCTATCGGATATTCTTGGAAACGAAGATCATCTTGGCGATATGGATTTCAAAGTTGCCGGTTCGGAAAGTGGAATTACTGCTTTACAAATGGATATCAAGATTCAAGGAATTTCTTACGAGATTATGGAGAAAGCGCTCGCTCAAGCAAAAGAGGGTCGTCTTCATATTTTGAAAATTATGAATGAAGCAATTTCTACTGCAAGACCAAACATTTCTAACTACGCGCCAAGAATCTATACAACAAAAATTCCAACGGATAAAATTGGAACTGTAATTGGACCTGGTGGAAAAGTAATTCAGAAAATGCAAAAAGACTTCTCTGTTGATATTAACATCGAAGAAGATGGTACTGTAAGTATTGCGGGTCAAGATGCGGCTCTTGCCAAAGCGGCAAAAGAATATATCAAACTTCTCGTTTCTGAACCAGAAGTTGGTAAGAATTATACCGGTAAAATTATGAAGATAACAGATTTTGGCGCATTCGTTGAAATCTTTCCGGGTACACAAGGACTTCTTCATATCTCTCAGATTGACACAAAGCGAATCGCTAAAGTAACAGATGTATTGAAAGAAGGCGAAGTTGTTAAAGTTAAGTTGATTGCAATTGAAGGAGGAAAGTTATCCCTTTCAAGAAAAGCACTAATGAATGAAACTCCTGCTGCCGAAGATACAGAGGAAAAAGAATAAATTATTCTGATGTAGAGGTTGTCTCATAAGTAAAATTTTTTAAATAATAATAGACCGCTGATAAACACAGATTAAACAGATTTTCGCAGATTTTTTATTTGAATAATTACTTATGAGACAACCTCGGATTTTTAAGGAACGGTTATAAATCGTTCCATACGGTAAAGCAGATAATTGCAAATTGTTTTTTGGAAATGGCTGGTAGAAATTCTAAATGAAAGTCGGCAACCTCGATATTGGCAATAAATTATTTTTAGCCCCGATGGCGGAAGTAACCGATTCTTCTTTCCGTAAAATTTGTAAAGAAATGGGTGCAGGAATTACGTTCACACAAATGGTAAGCGCAGAAGGAGTTATTAAAAATAATTTTGAAACGCTCCGTCATTTCTCATTTAACCGCTCAGAAAAACCAATTGGCGTTCAAGTTCTTGGTAACGATCCGGAAATCCTTTTTGAAGCCGTAAAAGAAATTTCAAAACATAAACCGGATTTAATTGATCTGAACTGCGGTTGCCCTGTAGAAAAAGTTTGTTCTAAAAATATGGGTGCTTCTCTGCTCGATGATCCTAAAACTATCGGTAAACTCGTTCGTAAAATGGTTGATGGTTCTAACGGTGTTCCAATTTCGGTTAAAATCCGCTTAGGTAAAGACAGATCGCACATCAATGTTTTTGATAATGCCAGAGCAGTCCAAGATAACGGCGGTTCACTGATTTTTGTTCATGCAAGAACGCGTGCGGATAAATACGATACAAATGCTGACTGGACCTGGTTGAAAAAAGTTAAAGAAGCTGTAACTATTCCTGTCGTGGGTAATGGATCAATGTTCTCACCTCGTGATGTCAAGGAGATGCTGTACACAACCGGATGCGATTCCGCAATGGTAGCACGCGGTGCGCTCGGAAATCCGTTTATATTCTCCAGATTTAATGCATTGATGGAAACCGGAATTGATCCCGGTGAACCGGATTCATCTGTTGTAAGTAAAACCGTTTTACAGCATATAAATAATTTAGAAAACGAATTCGGCGAACTCCTTGCTCTCGATAAAGCAAAAAAGCATTCTATCTGGTATTTCAAAAGTCATAGTGGAGTAAAATTTTTACTCGACAAAGTATTTTCAATAAAAAATTTGACCGATCTACGTGCGCTTATTATCGAGCACGCAGATAATATTTTGCATACTCCTATAAATATTGATGAGCATGCGATAATTCATAAAAAATTTCAAAGGAAAGTTCTTTTCTGGTTAGCGGAAGAAAACGCTAACGTTACCGGGTAAGAACAAAAAGGTTTTAAAATGAATAAAGAAATAATTATTAATTCTTCAACTTCGCAGAATCATGTTGCGATAACTGAAGACGGAAATCTTGTAGATTTCTTTGTTGACCATCCTGAAAAGCGTAGAATGGTTGGCGATGTTTATCTTGGCAAAGTTGCCAGAGTTATGCCCGGTATTCGTGCTGTATTTATTGATATCGGTTTGAAGCACGATGCATTTCTTCACTTCTCCGATATTGGTGAACGTACGGAAGCATTGCAAAGCATGCTTGATGAAGATAACGATTCCGATGACAGCGATGATGACGGTAAAGAAGAGAATGTGGCTCAAGTTCAAACATCGGCAGAAGCTAAGCAGCTTTCTCCAAAACCTGAACAGAAAGACCATCGTCAAATTACCAAACTCCATAAAGGGGAAGAGATTTTAATTCAGATTATCAAAGAGCCCGTTAAGGATAAAGGTGTTCGCTGTACTTCTTCAATTTCAATTCCGGGAAGATTTTGTGTTCTTCTTCCACTCGATGATAAGATCGGCGTATCAAAAAAAATTTATGATTTCAGAGAACGGAAAAGATTACGGCGTATAGCTCGCGGAATTCTTCCCTCAAATTGCGGGTTGATAATTCGTACTGCCGCTAAAGATCAAAGTGAAGAATCGCTTTCCGGCGATCTAAAATATCTTGTGAAGATTTGGGAGGACATGCAGGAAGATGCCAAGAAGCAGGAACCGCCTTTTCTTCTTTACAAAGATTTGAGCACAACTATAAGTGTTATACGAGACCTATTTACACCTGACGTTTCAAAAGTATTTGTAGATTCAAAAAAACTTTTCAAAGAGATTCGCAATTACGTTCAATTCATACAACCGGCTTTAATTGACCGGATAGAGCTATTCAAAGAAGATCAATCAATTTTTGAAGCATTTAAGATTGACGAGCAGATAAAAGGATTGATGGGAAGAAAAGTTCCTCTTCCAAGCGGCGGGCATATTGTTATTGAACATACCGAAGCAATGGTTGTAATTGATGTTAACAGCGGTCGCTACGCAGCAAAGAAAGAACAAGAGTTGAATTCGCTCAAAACCGATCTTGAAGCTTCGCGCGAAATTGTTCGGCAGCTGCGCCTTCGCGATATAGGCGGATTAATAGTAGTTGATTTTATTGATCTTGAAGATGAAAAGAACCGCAAGAAAATTTACGATGAATTGAAAAAAGAATTTAAGAAAGACCGCGCCAAGATTGCTCTGCTTCCAATGACCGAATTTGGTTTGATGCAGATAACACGCGAGCGCATTCGTGAAAACATTTTGCAATCGATGAATGAAGCTTGCCCATATTGTTTGGGAACCGGATATCTTACCAAGAAATCAAACTTGATGCATGAAATTGACCACTGGCTTAAGCGGTTCAAAGCGGAAGGTAAAGGAACATCGCTAACGCTGAAAGTACATCCTTCACTCGGCGAGAAATTAAAAGAAGGATTTATTTCTCCGCTGCACAAAATTCAGTTAAGATATTTTGTCCGTCTAAAACTGATTGAAGATGAAAAAATTAGCCCGCAACATTTTTATTTCATCTCGACTAAAACCGGCGATGATATAACAGGTGACTTTGTGTAAAACATATTACCTATCAGTTGTATTAATATGTTTTCATTTTTTACTATTTTTCCATTGAGAAAATCTCTATTCAAGATAGTGAAGGCACTCATATGAAATTTTTTATTGACACAGCAAACATAGAAGAAATTAAAGAAGCCGCTTCTTATGGTTTACTTGACGGCGTTACCACCAATCCATCACTTGTTGCTAAAGAAGGAAAAAACTTCCGCGAGCTGCTGGATGAGATAATTAAAATTGTTGATGGACCAATCAGCGCAGAAGTTGTTTCGACTGATTACGATGGAATTATGAAAGAAGCACACGAACTTGCTAAGATTCATAAAAACATTGTTGTTAAAGTTCCTCTCATTAAAGAAGGAATTAAAGCCGTAAAGTCGTTGAGCGATGAAGGAATTAATACTAATGTTACATTATGTTTCTCGCCATCTCAAGCATTGCTTGCTGCTAAAGCGGGGGCAACTTATATAAGCCCTTTCGTTGGCAGGCTTGATGATATTAGTCACGACGGCATGGCTTTGGTTCAACAGATTATTCAGATATATGAAAACTACAATTTCAAAACGCAAGTGCTTGTTGCAAGCGTTCGCCACCCGCTTCATCTTGTTGACGCAGCTTTAATGGGTGCTCATGTTGCAACAATGCCGTTTGATGTTATTGAAAAATTATTCAAACATCCTCTTACTGATCTAGGATTAGAAAAATTCTTGAGCGATTGGAAAAAATCAAACCAAAAATAATTATGAAAAAAACAAAATTTTATTCTATTCATGAAAAACTTGGTGCTAAGATAGTTGACTTTGCCGGATACCAGATGCCTGTTCAGTACTCATCAATTATTGCGGAACACAAAGTTGTCCGCACATCGGTCGGTGTGTTTGATGTTTCGCACATGGGAGAAATATTTATTCGCGGAGACCGCGCATTGGATTTCGTTCAACATATTACCGTTAATGATGCTGCAGTTCTAACAAACGGAAGAGTTCAATACTCTGCAATGTGTTATCCCGATGGCGGAATAGTAGATGATCTTCTCGTTTACCGTATTAACGAAAAAGAATTTATGCTTGTAGTTAATGCATCAAACAAAAATAAAGACTTTGCCTGGATGAAAGAGAACAACCAATTTGGCGTTGATATCATTGACGAAAGTGATGATTACTCGCTGCTTGCAGTTCAAGGTCCCAATTCGAAAAATGTAGTGGAAAAAATTTGCGATAAGCAGTTAGATCTGGAATACTATTATTTCTTTTTTGCAAAAGTTGCCGGTATTGATATGATTGTTTCGCGTACCGGATATACCGGCGAACTCGGTTATGAATTATATTTCAAAGGCGGTGAAGCTGAAGCAATAAAAGTTTGGAATGCTTTGTTTGAAGCAGGAAAAGATTTTGATATTCAGCCTGTAGGTCTCGGTGCACGCGATTCTTTACGTCTGGAAATGGGTTTCTGTTTATACGGAAATGATATTGATCAGACTACAAACACACTTGAAGCGGGACTTGGCTGGATTACAAAATTGAAAAAAGCTGAATTCATTGCAAAGGATGTTCTGCTGAAAGCAAAAGAGGATGGATTGAAAAGAAAATTAATCCCGATGGTTTCAGGCGAGAAAGCATTTCCGCGCCACGGATATGATTTATCTGTTGATGGGAAAATTGTCGGACATATTACGAGCGGAACAGTAAGTCCAATTCTTGACAGAGCAATTGCTCTCGGGTATGTTGACTCTCAATATTGTAAAGAAGGAAATAAAATAAATTTTGTAATCCGCGGCAAAGAAATTCCGGCTGTGATTACTAAACTTCCATTTGTGAAAAACTAATCCATAAGGGTTTTATTCTCAAAATGAAAATTAACGTCCATTATTCAAATCTGCATTTTGACGATCTTTATTTCAGCGGAAAAACTTCTGTTGTTATAGATATTCTCCGCGCTTCAACAGTTATAGTTACCGCACTTACCAACGGTGCACGAGAAGTTATTCCGGTAAGCACAGTTGATTTTGCTATGAAAGTTTCCGGTAATGCTTTCGGTGGACAAACGATTCTAAGCGGCGAACGGAATACAAAAAAAGTTGAAGGTTTTAATCTTGGCAACTCACCGTTGGAATATACACCGGATGTTGTTTCCGGAAAATCAATTATTCTTTATACTACTAACGGGTCGAAAGCAATTGTTAAAGCAAAATTTTCCGAAAACCTTTTCATATGTAGTTTTAATAATCTTCCAACTATTGCTAATCACCTCCTATTTCTCAATAAGGATGTTGAAATAATTTGTGCCGGAACTAACGGTAATTTTAACTTAGAAGATACCGTATGTGCCGGCAGACTCATTAGCGAAATGGATAAAGTCAGCACCGATCTTGAGATCAGCGATTCCGGACGGGCGAGTTTGGTCTTAAATAAATCTTTTGGTAAAAGTATTAATAAGATGTTGAAAGAAACCGAACACGGACAACTCTTAATTGAGAACGGTTTTGGGGCTGATATAAAGGAATGTGCGCAATTTGGAACTACCAATTTGATTCCGTATTATATTTCCGGTGCTATTAAGAAGTTAGAGACCGGAACAGCACAAAATAATCTTGTAAACGAACCCAAAGTTTCCTAATAATGCCGAAGAAAATTAAATCAAAGGAAAGTTCTTCTTCTGCGGGAGAAAATTTTTTTGTCGTTTCTCCGGAAAAGAAAAAAAAACTGCTTGCCATTTTTCTAGTTGTTATAGCTCTCCTAATTTTTCTTAGCATACTTTCTTACTCGCGCGATGACGAATCCTATTTTCCGTACAATTTTTTAGGATTGTTTGGAGTTTTTAACGGTAATCCAGAGCTGATGAACAAAGCGGCAACAACACATAACTGGCTTGGAATTTTTGGTGCCTATGTTTCTTACTTTTTTATCCATTCAACAATCGGTTATTTCTCTATAATTTTTCCTACAATTATGTTTTTATGGGGCTATACGGTTTTAAGTAAAGAGAGGAATTATAAACTAGCACTCTACTTCTCTAATTTTCTTCTTGTTATGGGAATTTTACTGTCAACTTTTTTCGGAATGCTTCAATACACACCGGAAATATCTCTGTTCATAGATTATTATGAACTTTCCGGAAAGATTGGATTTTTCTTCGGAACTATAATCAGCAAATTACTTGGCGGGCTTGGCAGCATAATCTTTTTAAGCGCTTCAATTCTTGTTACGCTAATAATTGCGTTCGATTTCAAATTCAGCTCGGTAATTGAGTCCATTAAAAATTTATTCCGTGATAAAGAGAAAGAAGAAATTAAAATTGTAACCCCGCTAGATGGAAAAGTTGAAGACAATCTTGATAAGATTAAAAACCTTCGCGGCGACAGCAAATTAAAATCTTTATTCAAAGCCAAAGAAGAAGAGGATGAAGAAGAAGTAATCGAACCGAAAACAAAAATAACGATTGTTAAAAAAGATCAAGCAGAAAGAAATATAGCACCTGTTATTGAAAAATCCGCCGAATTGAAAACGAAAAAAGGGGAAGCCAAAGAGTATGATGAAATAATTCATGCGGTTGATAAAGCGGCAGAGGCAACTATGCCTGATCAATGGGAGGAAAAAATTGATTACAATCCGCCTTCAATTAGTTTGCTTACTCCGCCTGATGATGAAGAGATTAGAGTTAATGAAAGTGAATTAAAGCGAAATGCGGCGCTGTTAAAAGATAAACTGGCTCTCTTCGATATTCAGATTGATGATATTACCGTCACACCTGGTCCGGTAGTAACGCTTTATGAAATTGTTCCGGCTCCGGGTGTAAAAATTAGCCGTATCGTTAGTCTTGAACATGATATTGCATTAGCCCTTGCCGCGCGTGGAATTCGAATCATTGCGCCAATTCCCGGCAAGAGCGCAATAGGTGTTGAAATTCCTAATGCGCATGCTTCAATTGTAAGGGCAAGCTCTGTTCTAAAAAAATTATCTGAGTCGAAAGATGAGCTTCCGTTAGCCCTTGGTAAAACAATCTCCGGCGAAGTTTATATTACCGATTTGGCAAAGATGCCGCATATGCTTATTGCCGGGTCAACCGGTTCAGGTAAAAGTGTCGGCATCAATATGATCTTGAACAGTTTGATCTATGCAAAACATCCATCAGATGTAAAGTTTGTAATTATTGATCCGAAGAAGATTGAATTATCTTTCTATAAAAAACTAAGCAAACATTTTCTTGCTGTCTCGCCGGATTTAGAAGAAGAAATAATTACTAATCCGTCCAACGCGCTCCTTTCTCTGAAAGCTGTTGAGTACGAGATGGAAAAGCGTTATGATAAATTGGCAAAGGTTGGCGTGCGAAATATTATTGATTACAATAAAAAAGTCATGAATCCGAAATCCCGGCCAAAAGATACGGACGAGATGAAGCACCATAAGATGCCCTATATTGTAGTGGTGATTGATGAGTTGGCAGATCTGATGATTACGTCCGGTAAAGAAGTTGAAGAACCGATTGCGCGTCTTGCTCAGCTTGCACGTGCTGTTGGAATTCATTTAATACTTGCAACACAAAGACCGTCGGTAAACGTTATCACGGGCGTTATAAAAGCGAATTTCAGTGCGCGCATGGCTTATCAGGTTGCAACCAAAATTGATTCCAGAACTATTCTTGATATGAATGGTGCAGAGCAATTACTTGGAATGGGTGATATGCTATTCCTTCCGGGCGGAATGCCGAAACCGATCCGTATTCAAAATGCATTTATCTCTACCGAAGAAGTTGAAAAGATTACAAATTTCATTTACGTTCAGAAAGGTTTTTCAAAGAGATATTTTCTTCCTTCTCTTTATGATAAGCGGAAAGAAGCTCAAGGCGATTTTATGAGCGATCTCGATCCGATGTTTGAAGAGGCAGCTCGTGTTATTGTTCGCCACCAGCAAGGTTCTGTTTCTTTACTGCAAAGAAGATTAAAGCTTGGTTATTCACGTGCCGCAAGAATTGTTGATCAACTTGAACAAGCTGGAATTGTAGGTCCGTCGGAAGGAAGTAAAGCGCGTGAGGTTATTGTTGATAGTGAAGAACAACTCGAAACTATTTTGAGATCATTATAAAATGAAAACGAAAATCTTCATATTCATTTGTTTAGTTTCATCAATAATTTATTCGCAGTCTGCAAACGATTATATTAAAAAAGTCCGGAACAAGTTTAACTCTATAACCAATTTTACGGCAAATTTTTCACAAAATTATTTTGATGCACAGGGTCGTGACCAGGGAAAGAGTTCCGGTAAATTTACCTACAAAAGAAAAAATAAATTCATTGTTGATCTAAAAAATCAGCTCATTGTATCCGATGGGCAAACAATTTGGAATAACGACAAACGGTTTAACAGAGTTGTAATAAGTAATCTTACCGATGACCCAACATCGTTTTCTCTTGAACGTTTTATATTTGATTATCCGCCTCTCTGTAAAAGTAAAATTGTAAAAGAGGAGCCGACACCAAAAGGAGAGGGATGCATCGAACTTACTCCTAAAGATCAAGACATGGAATTCAAGTATGTTAAAATCTGGATTACCAACGATGGAATGATTTCTAAAATAGAAGTTCTTGACCGCGGCGATATGCGTTATGCTTTTCAGTTCACAGATTTAAAAATAAATCAAGACTTGTCAGATTCACGATTTACATATTATCCTCCCAAAGGAATAAAGATTATTGACCTCAGGTAAAATAAATAATCAACTGGCAAAAGTAGCAGGTTATTTTTTCCCGGTCATCCTTACAATTCTGTTTCTCTATTTTGCATTTAAAGGTATTGATCTTCAAAAATCACTTTCGCTGATTGCACAATCATCTTTATTGGCAATTTTTCTTTATGTAATTGTTTTTTTTGCTTCACATCTCGCCCGTGCACTTAGGTGGCGTTACATGATTAAGTCCGTTAAGAAAGATGTTACCACATTTCATCTTTTCGGTGCGGTAATGGTTGGATATGGAGTGAGTTGTGTTATTCCCCGTTTGGGAGAACTTTACAGAGGTTTATTTTTCGGCAGATGGGAAAATATTTCTCGTACTTCAGTAATTGGAACAATTTTAGTTGAAAGAATAATTGATATTACAACATTTGCATTAGCCGCATTAATTAGCGTCAGTATCTACCCGGGCAATTTATATGATGAAGTCATCTGGCTGAGGACTTCGCTCACTATCGGATATATTTTAATTTTTTTCGTAACGGTATTTTTGTTTTTACTTGTTCGTTATCAGGAGATATTTAAAAAAATATTTTTAAAACTGGCAAGCAAAATTAGCCAAAACTTTGAAAACCGTTTAGAAGGACTATTTAACACTCTAATCAACGGTCTTTCAAGTATCAAAGGAACAAAAAATATTATCATGCTGGTTATCTGGTCCGCTGTTATTCTTCTTCTCTATGCGTTAAATTCTTATGTGGGCTTTTATATTTTTGGAATGGAATCTACTGGCAGAGTTACTTTTACAATGGCGTGGATTGTAATGACCATCAGTTCATTTAGCGCAATGATACCAACACCCGGCGGAACCGGTCCTTATCATTTAATTTCGATTTTTGTACTTACTCAACTTTTTAAGTTCGGTTACGAAGTAAGTGCTGCTTACGCGCTGCTTACACACTTTATTTCGTATCTACTTTTTGTGCTTTCAACACTTATCATCGTATATATTGTAAATGTTAGCCGTTTAAAGAAAGGTCTAAAAAAAGAATCGTTCCTTTCAGTATTTAGTATTAATGCGGAAGAAAAATGAAAAAAATATTTATGCTTATAATTTTTATAACAGCTATGAATAATATCTCTGCGCAATGGGATTTAAATTTGTCGATGGGTCTAGATTTCAGATCTTCACCGTCATTCCGCGATTATGTTAATACTGGTTTTGCCGCAGGAGGTAATATTCTTCCATCGTTCAAAAGCTCCGTTAGTTTTTCAGGTGAAGCAGATTATAAATTGTTCAATTCATTTGCACTCGGGCTGGAATATGAATTGATGATTGATTCCTATACCGCTTCATTCGGCTCAGGCGGGGCATATGAGATTGCTTTTAATATGCATAGACCTAGTATTCTTGCTTATTATCTTCTTCCAGGCGCAGGGTATCAATTTAAATTTGGCGGCGGCATTGGACCAAGATTCGTTTCGCTTTCCGAAAAAATTAATTCTTCCACAAACTATTCGGCAAGCGGTTATGGATTGGTATTAAAAGCAGAAGGAAACACTTTACTTAGTAAAAATTTTTATGCATTGATCGGAACAAATTTACGTTATGATGTAACCGGCGATGTTTCTAATGCACAAAATTCAATCATCAATCACTCCACCGGTGAGAAACTGAACTTAAACGCTTTCTCGTTTGGAATTTATTTAGGTGTAACTTTTATTCTTTAGAGGTCAATCTTGAATACAATTGAAGCACTTTTGCTGGGGATCATACAAGGCATAACTGAATTTCTACCCATTAGCAGTACCGGACACTTAACAGTAGCCGGTAAGTTGATGAATTTAATATCATTTGAGAATCCAGAAAAATGGACTGCATTTATAGCGGTTATTCAGCTGGGGACCCTTCTTGCTGTGTTGTCATATTTTTGGAAAGACTTGATTTCAATTCTTGAAGATTTTATACACGACAATGTACTTGACCGTAAAAAATTTAACGAACAATCAATAAATTCTAAAATGGGCTGGTACTTGGTTTTTGCAACTCTTCCGGTAGCAGTGATCGGTCTTGGTTTCAAACATATTATTGAAGGTGTGCTGACAAAAAATTTATATATCATTGCCGGAAGTTTGATTGTTCTTGCACTAATTCTAGCTGTAGCAGAAAAGACAGGCAAATTTACACGTAAGACCAAAGACCTTAAGTGGTATGATGCATTAATTATCGGATTTGCACAATCATTAGCGCTAATACCCGGTTCATCTCGTTCGGGCACAACAATAACAGCCGGTTTATTTCTGGGATTTGATCGTGAGACTGCGGCGCGTTTCTCTTTTTTAATGAGCATTCCTGCCGTTGCGGCAAGCGGATTGCTGGAATTCTATCAATCCTTGAAATATATTGATCATAATGGAATGATTAATTTGATTGTTGCAACTATTGCATCAGCGGCTGTTGGTTATATTTCAATAGGATTGCTTCTTCGGTACTTAAAAAAGAATTCAACATTTGTTTTCATTGTATATAGAATTATTGCTGGTATAATTATTTTAATTCTTCTTGGAAAGGGAGTAATATTACCATAGGGTGTATGAAATGAACCAAAGAAAATTATTTTTTTTCGTTTCTACAATTGCATTGATGGTTTGTTGTTTATCTTGTAAACCAAAAGTTTTACAGTCATCTCAAGACGGTGCAACCGTGGCTCAATTGTTGGACTTGCAAGGAAGGGAAAAATTAGTTGCTGTTGTTGAAACGAACAAAGGTACTTTTGAATTAGAATTATATGCCAAAGAAACACCTAAGACAGTTGAAAATTTTGTTGCACTTTCGGCAAAAGGTTATTACAACGGATTAACGTTTCATCGTGTCATAAAAGATTTTATGATTCAGGGCGGTGATCCAACCGGAACCGGAGAGGGAGGCGAGAGTATTTATGGTAAAAAGTTTGATGATGAAATTGTAAGAAGCTTTCATTTTGATGATGCAGGTGTTCTGGCTATGGCTAATGCCGGACCTAATACAAACGGAAGCCAATTCTTCATTACTACTATTGCGGCACCGTGGTTGGATGGAAGACACACTATTTTTGGTAAAGTCATAGGCGGGATGAATGTTCTCTTTGATATCGGTAAGTTGAAAACAGATAGAAATGATAAACCTATAGAGGCAGTTGTAATTCAAAAAATAATTATTGAAAAACGAGCCGGTTGAATTTATCGAACAATTTTTTGCAGACTTAATTGATTGTATATGGCTAAAATTCAAATTCCATCTGTAACAGAAATATCAAAATCTCTTTCGAAAGATAAATTTCTTCCTATCTATTTCCTTTGCGGTGAAGATCAATACACTTTAGATCTTGCTGTTGAGACAATCGAAAAAGCAGTTGCCCCTTTTGTTCTTTCCGATTTTGATAAGGAAGTGATCAGTGCTGAAAAGAGTCAAAGTCTATCTCAAATTTTGGATCTAGCTTTTTCATTTCCTTTCGGCGGCGGTAAAAAATTAATTGTTGTTAAAAACTTTGAAAAATTTAACGATAAAAAAGAATTATCCGCCTTCATTAAAAATCCTCCCGACTTTTCAATTTTGGTTGTCACACAATCTGGAAAGATATCGGATCCTTCCAAAGATCCCTATTCTAATTTATTAAACATGCGTGCATTATTCGAAGCACGTGTTGCAACCGGTGATGAGCTGATTGATTGGCTTGTGAAAAAGGCAAAACAACTTGGAATTAATTTTCCAGGTAATATAGCACAGTTTTTAGTTGATATAGTTGGAGAGGATAAAGCTTTACTCGAGATTCAACTTCAAAAGTTGCTTAATTATTTGTCCGACAAAGAGAAAGTTACTACTGAAGATATTATTAAAATCGCTTCTCCCACAAAAGAATACTCAATTTTTAATCTTCAGGATGTCGTAGGTAAAGGGAATAAATCGAAAGCGATTGAAGTAGCATATAATCTTTTTGACTCGGGTATGGAGATTGTCGTTATTGTTAATATGCTTTCTAAGTTTGTTTTAATAGTTGCACAAATAATGGAATTGGTGAAATTGGGAATTAACGATAATGAAGCAGCCAGATTGGCTGGTGTGAGCTGGGGTTATTATGTAAATTGTAAAAAGGCAAGTTATATGATGAACGATGAGCGTCTTCTTAATGCTTCTCGTGCCCTTCTAAATGCAGATATTGCAGTAAAAACTACTTCTGCCGATCCAAAGACAGTTTTACTTACTTTGATATCGGAAATGCTGGGACACGAAGTTTCTTCCAGTTTTTAGTTTAAAGCCGGTTGCTTTTATTTTCTTATATGGCTAAAATTAACCGGAAAAATTTGAAACATTTCTTTTCAGATAGGGTATAATACTCATTGAATAAGTCGTTGACCGAATTAAAAGATGAAGAGCTTATTAAAGATTTTCAAGATAGCAATACTCTTGAAGCTTATGAAATTTTGGTTAGGCGTTACAAAGATCCATTGATGAATTTTGTTTATAGATTTGTTGGCGATAGAGATGTTTGTACCGATATTGTTCAAGACACGATGATTAAGTTTTATCTTAATAAAGATTCTTATAGATCATTCGCAAAGTTTTCTACGTGGATCTATACAATTGCGGGAAATCTTGCAAAGAATGAATTGAAACGGAGACGCAGAAGAACTATTTTTTCGATAAGTAATAACGACGATGAAAAAACTCCGCAAATTGAAGATAAAATGTTTCGTTCACCGGAAAAGATAGCAGATGGCGAGATAAGAAATGAAATCATTCAAAAAGCTTTACTTAAAGTGAAACCGGTTTATAGAGAAGTTGTGGTATTAAGAGATATACAAGATCTGTCATATGAAGAAATTTCTGAAATTACCGGACTTGCAATTGGAACTGTTAAATCAAGAATTAATCGCGGTCGCGCTCAATTACAAAAGCTCTTAAAACATATTTATAAAGAGTAGCCTATGAAAACTATCTACAATGAAAATGAAACAAAGAATTCTAAGTTGATCAAAGATCTTCAAAATCTTCCAAAGGTTAAAACACCGGAAAATTTTGAATACAATTTGATGACGCGAATTAAAAACAAGAATTTTGGAAAATTGGAAGAGGAAAAACAAAGTTTCAACTGGATCAAATTTTTAGCTCCTTCTGCGGTAGTTGTTACTGCAATTATTTTATTATTTATTTTCCTTCCTTCATCTCAGCAGATAGATAATCCTTTACTTAATCCGGCACAAAAGTTAGATAGTCAATCCATTGTAAGTAATTCTGTTGAAGTCGGCAGTGATTTAGCAAAGAAAAATTCAAATCAAAATAATAACTCAGTGGCTTCGAGCGGAAATTCAGGTTCATCGCTTAACTCAAGCAATTCTCAAAATAGAGCCAATACAAGATTTCCGCTAAGTACTACAGGGTCTGTCTCACTGGATGATTATATTTCCGGCAGTAGTCGTCAAAGGAATATGCAGCGCGGAAATATTGTCAATAGCGGTAGTGAGCCGATGCCGTATAATGGTTTCTTCATATCGGAAAAGCCGGATCAAAACACTCTAAATAAATACCGAGCACAGGTAGACTCACTTAGAAAAGCACAGATGAAAGCAGATTCTTTGAAAAAAGCCCTAAAAATGCCATAATCTGCGCAAATCGAGTTTGTTTTTTAGCTGTAGCATACCTAAATTTGTGCCCAAAATAATCAAGGAAGTAGTTTTAAAATGAAACAAGGAATTCATCCAAATTATCAGCGATGTGAAGTTACATGTGTTTGTGGAAATACATTTGTAACACGCTCTACGGTTAGCAGTATCAAAATAGAACTTTGTTCTAACTGTCATCCATTCTTTACTGGAAAACAAAAACTTGTCGATTCCACGGGTCGTGTAGAAAGATTTAAAAAGAAATATGGTGTAAAAGAAGAAAAAGCCGTTTAATTTTCTTTTAAGGGTTATATATAGGGCTGTTTCAGCAGCCCTTTCTCTTTTTAAATCCATCCCTTTATTCATTCATTTTTATTGAAATAAAATAGCACCTAATACTTATTGTTTGATATGGAACAGGAACAAAACAACGAAACATTCGGCATGAATCTCTATCAAGGTGTTAGAGGACATGCAGTTAAAATTCTTAACAGAATTGATAGAACAGATGCATATCTAGATAAACTTCTGGATATTGAAATAAAAAATTCCAACCTCGCCGGTCCAGATAAATCATTGTTATACGAAATCGTTCACGGTGTAACCCGCTGGCTAGGAAGAATTGACTGGATTCTTAACGGATTCTATAAAGGTCAATTTTCTAAATGTATTCCTAATGTTAAAAACACAATGCGTGTGGCACTTTATCAGATTTTATTTTTAGATAAAGTTCCGGATTATGCTGCTGTTAACGAAGCAGTTGATTTTGTTAAAAAATTACAAGGACAAAAACCTGCAGATTTAACCAATGCTGTCTTACGCAACATTATTAGGAGCAAAGATTCAATCCGTTATCCTGATCCAAACGAAGATATCATTGCATACTTGAGTGCTTATTATTCCCATCCAACTTGGCTGGTAAAGAGATGGGTTAACCGTTACGGAAAAGAAAACGCCGAAAAATTTCTTATAGCAAATAATAATAAACCTTCTCTTACTCTTCATGTAAATAGTTTAGTAACAAATGTTGATGAAATGAAATTGCTGTTGAATTCAGTTGATCTAAAATTCAGCGATGGAAAATATTTGCCGGACTTTATTCGAATGGCAAATCTATCCAACATTACCGATTGGGAATATTTTCATAAAGGGTATTTTTCAGTTCAGGATGAGAGTACCGGATTACCAATTAAACTCTTGGATATAAAATCGGAAATGCGCGTTTTAGATCTATGTGCCGCACCCGGTGGAAAAACAGCTTTAATGGCAGATGTAATGAAGAACAAAGGCGAAATTGTTGCACTTGACCGTTTTGATAGCAGATTGAAGGTGTTACAAAAAAATCTTGATAGATTAAAAGTTAAGAACGTTAAAACCATTACAATTGATGCAAATGAATATAAAGATGAAGAGGGCTTTGACAGAGTTTTAATAGATGCACCTTGTTCCGGTTTAGGAACTCTCACAAAGAAACCTGATATAAAATGGAAAAGGGATTTGGGAGATATCAGAAATATTGTTAATATTCAATACGAGTTACTGAAAAGCGGCGCAGCACAATTAAAACCGGGCGGCAGTTTAGTTTACAGCACTTGCACAATTGAACCCGAAGAAAATTTTGAAATCATTAAAAAATTTTTATCAGAAAATTCGAATTTCAATTTAGTTAATGCTGGTAATTATTTACCAATAGAATTAGTTGCAGAAAATAGTACGGTTCAAACTTTGCCGCATATTCATGGTATTGACGGTTCTTTTGCAGCTAAATTAGTGAAGAATTAATAAGTAATTTGTGAATTCTATGGCATCAGAACTGCTTAAAAAATTTGCTGATGAATTAAAATCCACGCGCGAATCCAAAGCCATAACTTTGCAGCATATTGCAGGCAAGACTAAAATTGATTTGAAATTTCTTCAAGCTATTGAAGATGCAAATTTCGATCTCCTTCCCGATATATATATTAGAGCTTTTATAAAAGAATATGCTGCTACTATTGATCTCAATTCCGGTGAAACTCTTCAAAAGTATGACGAAGCAAAATTCGGTAAGATAGATGAAAAACCTACGGTAGAAGTTCCTCAAACAAAAATAGATACGGTTACAAATCCTGAGACTGAATTAGCCAAAACAAATGATTCCTCTGAAACAAAACCTGTTAAAAGAGAATTCAGCACTGTTGAATCCCCGGCATGGTCAAAAAACTTACCTGAAGTTAAAGTAACAAAAGGATTGAAATCCAATTATATCATTGGCGGAGCAATATTATTAATTGCTTTGATTGTTGTTTACTTCGCTTTCTTAAACGGTTCTTCTCACGAAATAATTCAAGAAAAAACAGATCAGGGAACGGTTGGTACCAATAATGAGCGTTTTGAAATTGAAAAACCAGTTCAAGCTCTGGAACAAACACAAATGCAAAATTTAGAGAACACTCCGCCGCTTTCACCGGATAGTTTACGGTTATCGGTTTTAACAACAGAAAGAGTATGGATAAAAGTTTCTACGGATGGTAAAATTGTACATCAGCAAGTAATCCCGGCAAATTCAAAAATGAATTTTGCGGCAAAGAAAAGTTTTAGCGTCAGCGTAGGAAACGCAGGTTATGTTAAAGTCTTTTTCAATAACAAACCGGTTGAAAACGTTGGCAAACCTGGCGAAATAAGAAATCTTTTTATCACTACAGATGGTATAAAATATTATACTATCCCACCACCGCAAAAGAATGAAAAAAAGTCCCCAACAAAGAATTGAAGAACTTCGTGAACTTATCCGCGAGCACGATTACAATTACTTTATTCTTGCTCAACCGAAAATAAGCGATTATGAGTTCGATCAATTATTGAACGAACTAATTAAGCTTGAAAATGATAACCCGCAATTTATTACCACCGATTCTCCAACACAGCGCGTCGGTTCCGATCTTACAAAGGAATTCAAATCTGTTCAGCATAAAATTCCAATGCTAAGTTTATCAAACACATATAGCGAAACTGAGCTTATTGATTTCGACAGAAGAGTACGAGAAGGATTGCCTAAAAATGAAAAGATTGAGTATGTCTGCGAACTTAAAATTGATGGACTTTCTGTAAGTCTCAGATACATTAATGGGAAATTGGATGTAGCAGCAACGCGTGGCGATGGAACCGTTGGCGAAGATGTAACAAATAATGTTAAAACAATTCGTACTGTACCGCTTGTAATTAAAAAACCGGCAGAACAAAAATTAAATCTGAATGAATTTGAAGTTCGCGGTGAAGTGTTTATGGAATTGGAAGCGTTCAAAAAATTAAATGAAGAACGTGAACTTAATGGTGAAAAAACATTTGCAAATCCGCGCAACTCTTCTGCGGGAACACTTAAATTACAGGATCCTCAGTTAGTTGCTAAGCGTCCTCTTCAAATCTTTGTTTATTATTTATTTTCGGAAAGAGATGAATTAACATCTCAATCCGAAAATTTAATTCTGCTCGGAGAGCTTGGTTTCCGTATCAACAAAAACTATCGAGTTTGTAAGAACATAGAAGAAGTATTACAGTTTTGTGATGAGTGGGAAGGAAAACGTAACGAACTACCATACGAAATTGACGGTGTGGTTATAAAAGTTAATTCTTTAAAACAACAAAAGATCCTTGGCACAATTGCTAAATCGCCTCGCTGGGCTGTCGCATTCAAGTTCAAGGCAAAGCAAGCAAACACCAAATTGAACAAAATAACCTGGCAAGTTGGACGAACGGGAACCCTTACACCTGTTGCAGAATTAGAACCAGTGTTTCTTGCCGGCTCAACTATTAGTCGTGCAACTTTGCATAACATCGATGAGATCAAACGAAAAGATATTAGGGAAGGTGATTGGGTAGTAATTGAAAAAGGTGGCGATGTAATTCCTAAAGTTGTTTCTGTTGATTTTTCAAAACGCACGAAAGATTCTGCTGAAGTAAAAGTTCCTTCAAAATGCCCGGTCTGCAGTTCAAAATTATTTCAATCTGAAGAAGAGGTTGCGATATATTGTGAAAACAATCTCTGTCCGGCTCAAGTTAAAGGAAGAATCTCTCATTTTGCCTCACGCGGCGCTATGGATATTGAAGGATTGGGCGAAGCATTAATTAATCTGTTTGTTGACCTAAATTATTTGAAGGACTATTCTGACATTTACACATTGAAAGAAAAACGGAATGAGTTAATTCAAATAGAGCGTCTTGGAGAAAAGAGCATTGACAATCTCCTGAATGCAATTGAAGTCAGTAAAAAGAAACCATTTAATAAAGTGTTATTTGCTCTCGGGATTCGTTATGTTGGATCGGGAGCTGCCAATAAATTGGCGGATCATTTTCTCTCGGTAGAAAAATTATCAAGTGTTTCGGAAGAAGAGATTGAATCGGTTCATGAAATTGGTTCAAGCATCAGCAAAAGTGTTAAAAGGTTTTTTGCAAATACTCAAAACAGAAAAATAATTGAACACCTTAAAAAAGCTGGACTGAATTTAGCCGGAGAAAAAAAGATAAATGAATCAAATCTGTTTGAAGGAAAATCGTTTGTTCTAACGGGAACACTTTCCTCAATGTCTCGTGAAAATGCAAAAGAAATAATCCAGAGCCATGGCGGCACTGTTGTTTCTACAGTTAGTAAAAATACAAGTTATGTTGTAGCTGGAGACAGTCCCGGTTCTAAATTAGATAAAGCACAGAAATTAGGAGTTTCAGTTCTTTCGGAAGAACAATTTTTAGAAATGATCAAGTCGGAGTAAAATGTTTGAAGGATTAAAAAAGAAAATCGCGCATTTTATAATTAAGAAGAAATATTTGCGCAAAAACAGCAGAGAATTTTCTTTTAATAACGTTATAAGCAATGCGAATGATCTATTTTTCGTAATGCCAAAGGACGATAAAGATTTCTTTTCTTCGTTGGAGATTTTGAAGTATTATCAAATTCATAAAAAAGTAATAACTCTATTCTTATCTGAGCATAAATACAGTCTTGTTTCTGAAAGAGAAAAATTCAAACATATTGCTTATCACCTGAACCAGATTACAAAATTGAATTTGCCGGATAAAAATCTTGTTAGCAGCTTAAACCAGAAAGAATTTGATGTGGTGGTCGATCTAAACCGCTCTGAAGATGTTTTTTTTAGTGCAATATCAAATGTGGTAAAATCTAAGATTAGGGTGAGTTTTGAGAAGGAGTATTCGGGAGAGTACTATAACATGCAAATAGCAGATAAAAACACAAACCCCGAGGTGGCTTATCGCAGTTTTTTGAACTATCTGAGAATGTTTTGATTAATAATGTTTGGATTATTTAATTGAATTTGTAGATTAGTGGTGTAAAAATCTAATTTATAGAAATAGGAATATGAGCGAAAATTTTAATTACGAATTAAAAAAGATTGGCGATATAGCCACATTCAAATTGAACGAAAAACGATTTGATGCATCCATCGCCGGGTTTGTTAAAGGTGAGTTTACAATTCTGCTTCATACCGAAGACGTTAAAAAACTGATCATTGATCTTTCGGAAGTTGAATATTGCGACAGTTCCGGTTTAAGCGCCATCTTACTTGCTTTTAGAATCCTTCAATCTAACGAAGGTCATATTAGAATTGCTTCACCTACTAAAAATGTAAAGACACTTATAGAGATTTCTCAGCTGGATAGAGTTCTTCATGTTTGCAACACAGTAAATGAAGCATTAAAAGAATTGGAAACTTTATAAAAAGAACAAACCACTATATCACTTCAAATAGAAATTACCCTCAAATATATTCGTGGAAGCAGAAAGAAGAATGAATTATTTCTTGAGTTGAACGGATAAATAAAATGAAACTAACGTATTTCTTCAATATCATTCTCATTATTTTAAAATAGTTTTGCAAACAATAATGCTTAGCAAAGAATTACTCCGCAAAATAGAATTAGTTGTATTTGATCTTGACGGCACATTACTGGATGATAATGGGAATCTTGGCGAGGAAACAAAGACACTTGTAAAAGAGCTTTCAAAGTTGGGAGTTAAATTTTCTATTGCTACCGGAAGATTGCTTAGTGCTGTAACAGAATATGCGGATTTGCTAGAAATAGAAATACCGCTAATTACGCTGGATGGTACTTTAATCAAAAGATCTCCTGACGAGAAAAGTATTTTTGAATCATATCTGCCTAAAAAATATGTATTGCGTTCTCTACGTTTAACCGATAAATATTTACTAAAAATCGCTTTGTGCCATGATTCGGCAATTTATTTTACAGAAGGGAACGCACACATTCCTCTTTTTCTTAACAAATTTGGCGCTAAATACCAGCAAGTAACTTCTTACGAAAATTTTCTTGATAAAACTTTGGAAATAGTTATCGTGGGGGATTACCAGGAAAGTGTTAAATATGTAGCAAAAAAAATGACTTTCCCTTACACACTTGGTATACGATCTTCGTATTATAAATCTCAAAATCATGGTGGAACTTATTATCTTGAAATTAGAAAAAAGGGATGCAATAAAGGCGAGGGACTGAGAAAACTTTTACGTCATCTCAAAATTAAGATGAATAATACTGCAGTGCTTGGCGATTGGTATAACGATAAATCGTTGTTTGATACTGACGCTCTTAAAATTGCGGTAGCTAATGCTGTTCCTGAAATAAAAAAAATGGCTGATATTGTAACTAAAAAAACAAACAATGACGATGGAGTTGCCGAGTTTCTAAAAATTCTTCTTCAGGCGAAAAAATAATATGTTGCTGCCACATACAAAAATAAAATTACGTTCGAGTTTACGAATTAAGCTGATTATTGTTTTTATTACCGTAATTCTTGTCGTTTTAATGTTTCCGCATGGTGAATCTATTGAATCTGAAGTTGCTGTTGGTTCTGTCTGGATCCATGATGATCTTATTGCTTCAACTACTTTTGAGATTTTAAAAGATCCCGTACAGTATGAGAATGAAAAATTGAATGCAGCAAGAATGATTCAACCTATCTTTCTCAGAGATAACAATCTTGCTAATATCTATTTAGATTCTCTTAAAAAATACAATGTTTTCCTTTCTAAAATATTTTTAAAAAACAGCGGTACTGCAAAGGATTTAACTTTTTTAAGCGATAATTCGTATGGAGTTTTTTATAAGCTTTATCATCAACAAAAATTATCTAAATCATCTAAGCTAATTTCTCTTTCCCGAATGTTCAATCTCTCACTGGCGATATTGAAAAATATTTATCAACGCGGACTTCTTAATCTTACTTATAATGAAATATCTAGAGACAGTATTGCAGTGCGAGACGGAAAGTTCGAAAAAATATTTCCCAAAACATCTTACCTGGACCGCAAAAGTGTAAATGATTTTATTAATTTTTACTTAACAAGCAACGTGGGTAATAACGCTGAATTAAATGAAGCTGTTGAGGAATATGTTGCTAATTTTATTAAACCGAATTTAATTTACAGCCAGCAGCTTACAGAAATTGCTGTCCAAAATGCTAAAGATGAAGTGCCGAGAAATGTTGGAATTGTTAATGAGAATGAAAGAATTGTTGCTAAGCATGATAGGATCAAACCCGAGACAAAACTAAAAATTGATTCCTACCGAATTGCCAAAGGTGAAGAAATCGGATTTGTTGGTAAATCCTTACAAGGCATTGGCAAATTTTTACATATACTAATTATCGTTTTGCCTCTCATAATTTATATACGTCTCTTCAGAAAAAAAATATATAAAGACAATCTGAAAATTCTTTTAATCGCTTGTACAATATTGTTTATTAGTTTCTTAGCGTTTCTTGTATATCAAATTAATGTTTCTACTGCGGTGGAATTTCTAGTGCTTGTGCCTGTTGCCTCGATGTTATTAACCATGATTTTTGACTCACGTGTAGGATTCTATGGAACGGTTGTAGCATCTCTGATTGTAGGCGGATTACAGGGAAACGATTATGCTTTTGCCCTGATGAATATAATTGCCGGAAGTCTTGCCGCTTATACTGTCCGCGATATTAAAAACCGTACGCAAATTTTCCGTTCGTTCTTTTATATTTTTATCGGTTATGTATTGAGTATAATTGCCTTCGGGTTTGAAAGGTTCGACTCGTTTGAGCAAATGTTATCAAGTTTTGCTTTTGCCGGTTCCAATGCTTTGATAAGTCCGGTTATAACATATGGCTTGATAATTTTTATAGAAAGATTTTTTAATATTACCACAGATCTCACTTTACTAGAATTAACCGATTTCAACAGACCGTTGTTAAAAGAACTTGCAAAGAACGCACCCGGAACATTTAATCACTCAATAACTATGGGAACGCTGGCAGAAACAGCTGCAGAGGCAATAGGGGCTAATCCAATTCTGGCACGAGTCGGTGCTTATTATCATGATATAGGAAAAATGCTCGATCCCGAAAGTTTTGTTGAAAATCAGACTAACTCTCACAATGTGCATGAACATCTAACGCCGGAACAAAGCGTAAAATTGATTATCGCTCATGTTTCCAAAGGGATAGAATTAGCCGAAACTTATAACCTTCCCAAAGAAATTATAGACTTCATTCCGATGCATCACGGAACAATGGTTATGTCGTATTTCTTTTCGAAGGCAAAAGAACTTTACGGTGAAGAGAAAATTGATATAAATGATTACCGCTATGCCGGTCCAAAGCCAATTACAAAAGAAACAGCAATTGTTATGCTGGCTGACGCATGTGAATCAACTGTCCGTTCACTGAGCGATTCTGATTCTCAAAAAATTGAAAATGTGATAAACAATCTGATCAATAGCAGAATTGACGATGGACAGCTTGACGAAGCTCCGCTTACTTTTTCTGATGTGAAAAAAATTAAAGATTCCTTCTTAAGTATATTGGTCGGTCAGCACCATAAAAGAATTAGATATCCCGACCAGGAAGAATTAGAAAATATAAAGCCCGAAGAATAAATTATGGAGGAATTTGTAAAAGAATATCTAACTATTCTACAATATGAAAAAAACCTCTCCGCTAATACTACAAATGCTTACCGGAACGATCTGAAAAAATTCCTTTCCTATCTTGAAGAAAAAGCAATAACCGATTTTAACAAAATATCATCCAATCATTTATCTTCATTCTTTGAACAGCAGAGGGAGATTGGTTTGGATAGCGCTACGTCTGCGCGGTATATGTCATCATTAAAAGGATTCTTTCGTTATTTAGAAGACAGTAATTACATTGAAAAAAATCCAACTGAAAAACTTACTTCTGTTAAGATTGGAAGAAAATTGCCTGCAGTTTTATCGTTTCATGAAATCGAAAAAGTTCTTGATGTGCCCAAGACGGATGATATAACCGGTTTGCGGGACAAAGCAATTCTAGAAACATTATATTCATCCGGTTTACGCGTATCAGAGCTAATTAATCTGAAAATCAATGATCTTTATTTTGATGATGAAGTTGTTAGAGTTCTTGGAAAAGGTTCAAAAGAAAGAATTGTACCGCTTGGAAGCAGTGCCATCCTCTGGCTGAAGAAGTATTTATTGTACTCGCGCCCTCATTTAGAAAAAAAAATGAAGAGTCAAAATTTTGTATTCCTAAATACGAAAAGGGAAACTAAAATTTCACGAATGGCAATCTGGAACATTGTTAAGCGTTATGCAGATGAAGCCGGGATTAAAAAAGAAATTCACCCCCATACATTCCGGCATTCATTTGCTACTCACCTGTTAGAAGGAGGTGCTGACTTACGTGCTGTTCAAGAGATGCTCGGTCATGCCGATATCTCAACCACTCAAATCTACACTCATATAGATCGTAATTATATCAAACAAGTCCATCGAGATCATCATCCCCGCGGTTAAATTTGCCGCCCTATTACTTATCTTTGTGATATGAATTGGCAATTTCAAAAAATATTCCGGCTTGTTTTTATAACAGGGATTTTCTTTTCACTTTCCTGTTCTGATACAGAGAAGGACAATGATAAAGGGAAGCAAAATTTATATTCAATTTTTCTAGGCGAATTTAAGCAACAAGATCAAGTCGAAGATTTTAGATCATCCCTAAACCGATCATTGTGGAATAAACTGCGGATCGAAAGAGTATATGAGAGGAATTACAAATTGTTTTATGGTAAATTTTCATCATCTTTGGAAGCCGGTAAAACAGCTTACAATTTTTTCTCGGATTCACTTATTACAAACTATAAAATTACACGCGATGGTAAACCAACTCTCGATACTTATGCAAATCTTCTCTTCGTTGCTAAATATCTTGATAGACCATCAGTCTTTAGCTTCAACTTAATTACAAAACAGACTGAAGTTGAGTGGAGCAATTTTGGTAAAAAAGTTATTGCTCTTAATCCATCGAAGGATAATAATACTGTCTTTATAACAACGGCAAGCAGTTATGGAAAGTTTAGCGGAGTGAGATTCATACACGACGCGGGACTTTATAAATATCGGCGTGAGGAAGAGCAGAGTGACGAGATTGCAGAATTTGGGAATGGAGTTCAGCTTTACACGTATTGGGAAAATCCCGATACATTCAAAGTGAATTTTTCTTCTTTTGATTCGGTAAATTCCATAATAGTTAATCAAAAAATATTTCCAATTGATCTGAACGGTAATCTTGGCAAAATTAAAGAAAGATCATTTGATCTGCTCCAAAACGGTTTTCCGGCACCGCCGAAATCTAATCCCATCTCTATTTCACCTAACAATCGTTTTCGTTTTAGAGAGGTTTATTCCCAGGGAGAATCTTACATTTACTTAAGAGATTTTAGCGAAAAATCCGAGCAGATAATTTTTAAAACTAAGCAAAAGATTAAGGATGGTCTCTGGTCGGATGACGGTAATTATTTTTTTATAGTTACTGATAATGAAGTTGTAAAATCTTCAAACAATAAAAATGAAAAAGGTCAGCAACTATTAATCATTAATGCGGTTGAGAAAAAACTAATAAGAACCTTTTCCGGGTTTAAGTATGAAAATTTATTAGTTCATGGAAAGTTGTTATTTTTTGATGAGCGTCCCACTCAGAATGCTCAAATCAAAATTTATGATTACAAACAAGACAAAATAATATATACTATTTCAATGTTTAGCGGATGTGGATTAGCCAATCTTCCAATGTGAGAATTTGATGAAAACATACTATCGAGTTTTATCATATATCAAACCGTACCGTAAGCATCTAACTGCTTCAGTGCTGTTTTCAATTTTGTATGCACTGCTCAATACAGTTTCTGTTTATTTGTTAATCCCTTTGCTGAATACATTGTTCGAGGAGAAAGGCGCATTACAGCCACAAGCCAAAACTTTGACACAAACCACCATAGATACTTCTGCAGGGAACTGGCTTTCGAAAATTGGAAATGAAATTGCCGAATCATTCAAGAGTTATCTTTTTAGCGGAACTGAGAGAGAAATTCTTTTGAAGATTTGTTTTTTAATTTTGTTCGCCTTCCTTCTTAAAAATATTTTCGGGTATATGCAGGCATACTATATGGCTTTTGTTGAACAGGGGATGATTCGCGACCTGAGAAATCAATCTTATGTTCATCTTCATAAATTACCGATGAGCTATTTCAAAAATGAAAAAACTGGTAATTTGATTTCAAGAATTACCAACGATGTCAATGTTGTTCAAGCGAGTGTTTCTGCCGTGTTTCTTAATATGGTACGTGAACCTCTTACAATATTATTTTTTCTTGGACTTGCGGTTTCCATAAGCTGGCGGCTGACCCTTTTTTCACTCTTAGTTTTACCATTTACAATTGGAATAATAAGCTGGATCGGTTTAATTCTAAGGAAACAAAGCGGACAGCTTCAAGAAAAAATGGCGGATATAACAACCACTCTTCACGAAACAATTACCGGCGTAAAGATTGTAAAGGCGTTCGGTATGGAAGATTATGAGAACAGGAAATTCAAAGCCCAGACCCAGAGCTTCTTCAAATTAGTTTTAAAAATGGCACGCGTTAGAAATATTGCTTCTCCACTTACGGAGTTTTTAAGCGTTGTTGTTGGCGGCGCAATGATTTACTACGGCGGAGAACTTGTTCTTGTTGATAAAACTCTCAACGCCAGTGAGTTCATTGTATTTCTACTTGCAATATTTCAGATGATGCCGCCGATAAAAGAATTAAGCAGCGTTAATAATAGAATTCAAGAATCGAGTGCAGCAGCAGAGAGAGTTTTCGAAATATTGGATACTGAACCTGGAATTAAAAATGTATCGGCACCGGTTTCGGTCTCCGATTTCAAAGATAAAATTGAATTCCAAGATGTATCATTCCATTATGACGATGATAATGAACTGATACTGAATAATATCAACTTGAGTGTAGAGAAGGGAAACGTGATTGCTTTTGTAGGAAGCAGCGGCGCCGGTAAAACTACTTGCGTTGATCTTCTTCCCCGATTCTATGATCCTACCTCAGGCAAAATTCTGCTTGATGGAATTGATATAAAAGAAATTCGTCTGGAAGATTTAAGAAAGCTAATGGGAATCGTAACTCAAGAAACAGTTCTTTTCAATGAATCGGTTAAAAATAATATTGCTTATGGAATTGATGACTGTTCCGAAGAAAAATTAATAGCTGCATCAAAAGCTGCTAACGCGCATAATTTTGTACTTGAACTTTCGCATGGTTATGATACAATTGTTGGAGAGAAGGGGACAAAACTTTCCGGCGGGCAAAGGCAGCGTCTTTCAATAGCGCGCGCATTATTGAAGAATCCCCCAATCATGATATTTGATGAAGCCACTTCGGCGCTCGATAACGAATCGGAAGTGCTTGTTCAACAGGCAATAGAACGCTTAATGGCAGAAAGAACAACATTTGTAATTGCTCATCGTCTGAGCACTATCCGCAATGCAGACCGTATCATCGTTCTCGATAAAGGTCAAATTGTTCAAGATGGAAAACATGATGAACTACTTTTAGAGGAGAAAGGTATTTACAAAAAATTATACGAACTTCAATTCAGAGATTAAATGATGCTTACACAAACAAAAACCGTAAAACGATTGACAAGCTCACCTATTTGGTTTACACTTGGATTAAACAGTACATTTTATAAAACTCATCTTAAATATTTGAAAAACGGGACTTGCGTAAGTGGCTGATTTAATTCAAATATCATCAATTATCACAGCTCGTGATGAAGAAAAGAACATTCGCCGTTGCATCGAAAGTCAACTTACGGTTGTTGATGATATAGTTGTATTGGTAGACTCACGTACTAAAGATGCAACGCTCAAGACCGCCTCATCTTATCCAAATGTAAATTGCGAAGTTGTTGAGTGGAACGGATATGCGAAGACAAAAATTTACGCTATCTCAAAAACCAAATACGATTGGATCTTATGGATTGATGCAGATGAAGAACTTACACCGGAACTAATTAAAGAACTGGAAACATTTAAAACTATTAAACCGCAGTTCAATGCTTACGATGTAGCCCGCCGTGCTTTTTTTCTTGGCAAATGGATTAAGCATAGCGGCTGGTATCCCGCACGTATTACGCGTCTCTTCAATAAAAAAGTTGTTAACTTCAACGAGAAGGAAGTTCATGAGCATTTAAAGGTTAATGGAGAAACCGGTCATCTGAAATACGATCTTAATCATTACACCGATCCTTCGATCGAACATTACTTCACTAAATTTAATCTATATACTTCTCTTGCTGCTAAAGAATTAAACGTAAAAGGAAAATCCGCCGGTTTTAATGATATACTTTTCCGCCCGGTTTTTCTTTTTTTAAAAATGTATATCTTTCGTTTAGGTTTTCTTGACGGACTACACGGGTTCATACTCGCGATTTTTTCGTCAGCTTATGTATTTACAAAATATTGTAAACTTTGGGAACTAAATAGAGCGAAGTAAAATGACAATCGGAATCATTCCAAATATTTCTAAAACAGAAATTCTTCCCATTGTAAAAACAATCATCGGACAAATACGCCGCAATGGATTCAATTTTATTCTGAGTGAATCGCTTCATGATTCTAAGGATCAATTTGATGCTGATGCAAAATATTCCTCACATGATGATTTAGGCAAAACCTGTGATATGGTTGTTTCAATTGGCGGCGATGGAACAATGCTCAATACCGCATATGAAATGCGTCATTCAAGCACTCCAATCATTGGTGTTAACTTTGGCAAATTAGGATTCTTAGCCGAGTTTGATCTTGACGGATTTACGGATTTTCTCCAGGATATTAAAACACAAAATTATGTTATTGAAGAACGGATGACTTTGCTGGCTAAATGCGGTGCAAAAGAACTGTATGCAATTAATGATCTGGTGATTGATAAAGGTTCGTGGTCTAAAATGATAGAGCTGACAGTAAAGGTTGACGATGATTATGTAGCAACATTTTCTGCCGACGGATTGATCGTAGCGACGCCAACCGGTTCAACAGGCTATTCCTTATCAACAGGCGGACCAATTGTTAATCCCAAAGCCGATGTGATTACATTAAGTCCAATTGCACCTCACACATTAACCATGCGTCCACTGGTCATTTCAAGCCAGCAAAAAGTTACTGTGATTGTGAATTCTCCTTCCGAAAAAATTCAAGTCAGCTGCGACGGACAGCGTGTTAATTTTTTTAATTCGCCGGCAGTTGTCACAATTCAAAAGAGTCAACAGCCGGTGCGGCTTGTTCATTCTAACAGAACTAATTATTTCGAAATTCTTCGCAATAAATTGTTTTGGGGATTAGATGTTCGTAAATCGAACAATACAAATTGAGAGGTCACTTTACACAAAGAAATGACAAAGGAGATTAATATGAAAAAGATTTTTATTTTTTTCTTACTATTTGCTTCAATATCATTCGCTCAGGAGAAAAACAAATTGTCTGTTGATGAAAAATCGGGCAAACCGATGCTCATTGGTCTTTGCGATAGAACTGCTTTTGCTGACACAAGTTTTTCCTGGTGGTTTAATTCCGAGATTGATATGTACTCCGTTGATTCTGTTACACTGAAAGATGTTTCCGGTAAGCTGAAAGATGTAAAGATTACAATTGTTATGGGAACGTGGTGTAGCGACAGCAAAAGGGAAGTACCCCGCTTCTTCAAAATTCTTGATCTGCTCGGCTATGATCAGAAGAACTTAACTTTAATCTGTGTTGACAGAAATAAAAACGCAACCGGAAATGAAGTAGAAAAGCTTGAGATCAAACTTGTACCGACATTTATCTTTTACAAGAACGATTCTGAAATAGGTAGAATAGTTGAAACACCGAAAGAAAGTTTGGAAAAAGATCTGTTAAAATTATTATGAACTGAGAGACCTCTGAAAAATAGAATTGTACAGGACTACAACATTTTTAATAGCACACAGATGACGCGGATTTGGCAGATTTTCGCGGATTAAATCTGCGTTAATCCGTTTAATCTGTGTCATCTGCGTTCTATTCTTAATTTTTCAGAGGTCTCAACTGAT
>JAJYXU010000152.1 GCA_021801605.1 Bacteroidota bacterium | reverse complement strand
ATCATATTCCTTAACAAGAATTGCCGTCTGCATCTTTGTGGAATTATCAAAAGCTAACTGATCTTCAATCACTAAAAACAAAAATACAAGCACTAACAGAAAAATTAGAACTGTACTATAATTGATCGAGGGATCTTTTATCATCTGGTAGAAAATAGTAGCAACTAACAAAAGAAGTATTAGTACAACAACTACAACTCCGAAGAAATCAAATGAGAGCGATGTTATCTCTCGGGTCATAACATTCAGAACAATTATAAAAGGAAGAATAAGAGTTGCGATTAAGCCGGAACGCAAACTAAAATTTTTAACAAACGATTTATAATTAGCATCAAGTCCAACCTCACTATTAGGACTGAATTGAAGATATAAAATAAGTGCGGATGTAATTGCAAAAGCACCAGCAATGAATTGGGAAAAATCAATCAAAGCCGAAAACGAAAAAATTAGTCCAAAGAGATTATTACCACTTTCCCATCTTGCTGTATCCGATGCAAGTTGGACTGTACTCAAGAAAAGATAAACAGCAATAGTCAAGAATATGACTGCATAAAAACCGCTTTGCTTATGTAATCTTCCAGTCTTGAAGTAATAGGATGATATTTCTTCGGTCAAATCCGTTTCGTTTTTGCTGTCTTCTTTTTTTTCTTCAGCAAACCGAAAAATTTCTTTTAGATGGAATGTGTATTTGTATATGTAAACAAGAAATAGCGCAATTATCAATATTAGAAGAGTAAGCAATAAGAATTCGGGAACATTTAAGCCGCTGTTGTGCAAAAGCTGCGCATAACCAAACACAGCGCTTAAAAGCGGAATCACTCCAAATGCAATTGCAACAACTTTATTAAATGTAACTAGGTCAATAAGTTCTTTAGAAAACCGTTTATATTTTTTTTCACCCGACTTCTCTGCTTTTCTCCTAAAATACAATGAATAGACAAGCAAGCCGAACATAATGCTCACGTATAGGAAGAAAAGAATGAAGGTAAGCGACAATAGATATCTAAGCAATATCAAGTGATGCGCTGATTGAGGTAAAACCGAATGATCTAATAAATCCATAATATGACCAATTAAAAAACTTTAAAAAATAATTTATCTAATGAAATAATTACCACTACTGCAAGCACATAAAAATTAATTCTTAGGAATGCTTTTCTAAAAATTAACCGTTCAAGATAATTAGAGAGAATTGATTTTGTTTGCCATAGCAGCCATGCACCAAGAATAAACATCGTAATCATCGAGTAAATACTTGAAGAGAAAGATAAGAATGGGATTAACAAACAGCTTGTTGCAAGAGCGGCAATCCAGACAAATGTAATTCTGCCTAATTGAAAATCAGTGAATATTTTAGTTAGAGTTGGAAAACCTGCTTTCTCATAATCTTTACTATGTATCATTAACAGAAGCCAGAAATGAGGTATTTGCCAGATAAAAAAGAAAAAAGCTAAAGCCAAAATCTCTTTATCAAAAACATAACCGCCGGATGCTACCCACCCGATCATTGGAGGAAGCGCGCCGATAACTGATCCGGGAACAACAGCTAATGCATATTTTTTTTTCAGAGGAGTGTAAATAACGTTATACCAAACTAATGCAGCTACTCCGAGTAGTAATGCCGTTACATTTGACGAGAAATAAATTATTCCCAATCCAATAACAACTAATGCGATTGAAACTATAATTGCGTATCGTTTAGAAATTCTTCCGGATGGGATAGGTCTTCCTTTTGTTCTTTCCATCATTGCATCAGAAAATCGTTCTTGATAATGATTGATAGCTGAAGAACCACAGGCTAAAAGAAAAACACCAATCGCAATAAGAACCATAGTTAAATCAACAGATCGCGAATGATAGAGATATCCTACCGATGTTGAGAAAGCAACAAAGAAAGTAATTCTAACCTTTCCAAGTTCTAAAATTATTGCAATATGTTTTTTCAATTGCTTCAACAAAATTTTGCTCTTAATATTTTCGCTAATAGAACGCAGATTTTTATGATCTTTTATGATTTGTTATGATCATAATCATCATAATGATCTGTGTTCTATTTATTTTGGGGTTGCCAATTACTGCCATACCAGGTGGTAAATTCGTTATCATGAATAACTTTTACTTTTGTGTACATTGCCGAGTGACTCAAACCGCAGTACTCTGCACACGCTACATCATAATCGCCTACTTCTTTCGGCGTAAAGTATAAATGATTTGTTTTACCGTAAATAATGTCTTCCTTAATTCTAAATGCCGGAATATAGAATGCGTGATTAACATCCATTGACCGCATTTCCAAATCTATTCCTGTGCTAAGGGGAACGTAGAGAGTATCAGTCTTTTTCCCATTCGGGTATTCAAAACTAAATTGCCACATACGCGCCGTAACTTTTACAACAAAAGGATTATCCGGAATTTCTCTTGTTTCTCTAAAACTTGTGTAGCCGAAATAAAACATTGAAAGGACCAGCAATGTTGGTATAACTATCCATATCACTTCAAGAAGAAGATTACCATGAATATCAACCGGAGCGTGCCCTTTCTTTCTATTGTACTTGAAAACAAAATAGACCATCGTAGCTGTAATCCCAAGAAGGAGAACAACAGAAATGGCAACAATATATAACATCACGAAATCAACTGACTCAGCATGTGTTGTAGGAGATATTCCCATTTATATTCCTCAGCGATAAATATAATCGAAAAACGTTAGGAGAAAAATAATTAATAACGTAGCTCCGCTTATTGCTAGAAACGTTTTAAAGATCGGCTCATCAAATCTGATATGCATAAATATATTTATAACAAGCGCAGATTTTATTGCCGCAATTGATAATGCAATAAATAAAGTATATCGTCCAAGACTCACACCTGCAATTGTAACAGTAATCGAGGTAAAAGCGAGAAGCGCGAGCCATACTAAAATGTATGTACCGTAACCAATATGTTGTTTGTTATCTACGCTCATGAAAATTTCCTTACTGAATTAAATAGAAAAGTGGAAATAAGAAAATCCAGATTAAATCTACAAGGTGCCAATACAAAGCGGAGTTTTCCAGCTTAACATAATTATCTGTTGTTACTTTATCTCTTGCTACAAAAACTATCATAAATGCAATAACTATCATTCCAATTAAAACGTGAAGTCCATGAAGACCGGTCATTACATAGTACAATCCGAAGAAAAGAATTTGTCCGTTGTGTTTAGCTAAAAGTTCCGGCGAGCCGGGGTAAATTCCGTGAGATATTTTTGCCGTCCATTCAAAATATTTTACAACCATAAACATCAATGCAAATAATAATGTAGCTGAAAGAAGAATCAACGATAAGATTTTTTTTCCATTCTGAAGAGCGGCAATTGAAAGCGCTACGGTTAAACTGCTTGTTAATAGAATTATAGTATTGAATGTCCCCATGGCTGTGTTTAATTCCATAGCAGCAAGGTGAAATTGAGAAGGATATTGGTAACGGTACACAGCATAAACTAAAAACATTCCGCCGAATAGGAGTACTTCGGTAAAGAGAAAAAGCCACATTCCCATCTTTGCGCCAACATCATCCCGATGAATTTGATGAACCGCACTATCTGCATGATTATTCATCCTTCATCTCCTTCAACTGACTGAAATCGTATGGTTCATGAGTAACAATGGGAATCGTTTCAAAATTCTCAAGCGGCGGTGGAGAAGGAATATGCCACTCTAATGTTACACCACCCCAAGGATTTGATGTTGCTTTTTTCCCATATTTCAAAGCGTGAATTAAATATCCTATTATAAAGAAAATTGTTCCGGATAAAATCCATGAACCGATGGTAGAAATTTCTTGATAAATAGTGAACTGTGGTAGATAATCGTAATATCTTCTTGGCATGCCCATGTACCCCATAATAAATTTTGGGAAGTAGAGCATATTGAAACCAATGAAGTAAGCCACCACCGCAATATTTGCAAACTTCTTGTTATACATTTTTCCAAACATTTTAGGAAACCAATAATGAAGTGCGGCAAAGAAAATTGTTCCGGTTCCGCCAAACATTACGTAATGAAAGTGTGCAACTACAAAGTATGTGTCTGTTAGATGAATATCTGTTGCCAGTGAACCAAGTACTAATCCGGTCAATCCTCCAATCGAAAACAAAAAGATAAAATTCATCACCCACAAAAACGGCGTTTGCGGATCGATAGAACCTTTGTACATTGTCGCAACCCAGTTAAAAATTTTGACTCCGCTTGGAAGAGCAACAATGAATGTAAGCAATGAAAAGATCCATCGTGCAGTGTCGCTCATTCCGCTTGAGAACATATGATGAGCCCACACAAGATAGCCGACAAACGCAATAGCTAATGACGACATTGCAATTGCCTTGTAACCAAAAATTGTTCTTCTGGAAAATGTTGGAATGATTTCCGAGACAACGCCCATCGCCGGTAAAATCATTATATAGACAGCGGGATGAGAATAGATCCAAAACATATGTTGAAATAAAATCGGATCGCCGCCAAGTGCCGGATCAAAAATTCCAACACCGAATGTTCGTTCAAGAATTACTAACAAAATTGTTAATGCAATAACCGGTGTAGCAAGAATTTGGATCCAAGCTGTTGCATAAGTTGCCCAAACGAATAGGGGCATTTTGAAAAATCCCATACCAGGCGCGCGCAATCTGTGAACAGTTGTAATAAAATTTAACCCGGTTAAAATTGATGAGAAGCCGAGAACAAAAGCTGCAAAAAGTGCCATCGAAACATTTGTTGTAGATCGAACACTGTAAGGAATGTAAAATGTCCAACCGGTATCAATCGGTCCGCCCGGTAAGAATAGTGAGACAAGGACTAAGATTGCACCAATAATATAAATATACCAAGAAAGTAAATTTAGCCGCGGAAAAGCAACATCGCGGGCACCGATTTGGATTGGTAAGAAAAAATTTCCGAAGATGGCAGGCAAACCCGGAATGATGAACAAGAATATCATTATCACTCCGTGTAAAGTGAATAATGTATTATAGGTTTGCGCATCCATAATTGTTCTGCCGGGCGCAATCAATTCAAGCCGCATTAACAAACCAATTATAACACCAACAACAAAAAAAGCAAGTATTGCAATCATGTACATCAAGCCAATTCTTTTATGGTCTTTTGTTAAAAGCCAGGAAAGAATTCCGCTATACTTATTTGTACTTTCTTGATAAAAAGATTTTACGGCTACATCATTAGCCATTTATTCTTACTCCTTAATACAATTTTTATACTTCTAGAATTAACCGGTTATTTGCTCTGCGTTCTTTGCGCTTTCATTGCGACCTTTGCGTGGAATCTTTTTCACGCAAAGATGCAAAGGTTTTGCTTCTTATTATAATCTACGCAGCTTTGATATCTAAAATTTTTCTAATCAATTAATTTGTTTTTTTTAGATGAACAGTTTTTTTTCTCAACAATAGCACGCCAAGAAATATTCCAATTCCAATTATCATTACAGCGCCAACAATTCGGGTAACGTTCAAAGTGTATTGTCTTCCCTTCGGGTCATAACTGAAACAGTAAGTCAAGACTTTAGAAATTGTTGGACTTGTTTTGCCGCTTTCGGCTTCAAGCAATGCCATCTTTACATCAAACGGATTGAAATCTGTACCAAAGATATAGCGTGAAATTTTTCCTTGAGGTGTAACGGTTATCAATGTTGCGGCATGTACAAATTGCTTATCTGCCGGTTTGAAATAGAAGCCGCAAGCATAAGTTAATTTTTGAATGCTGAGACTATCGCCGGTTAAAAAAATCCAATCCTTCTGATCAAATTTTCTTTTGATTGTCAGCAGATAATTTTTCTTCCATTTAGCTGCAACTGCCGGCATTTCAGTATGATCGAAACTAATGCTTATCACTTGAAAATCTTTTCCCGGTTCAAGCTGAAGTTTATCAATAGTCCAGGCAAGTTCCGATTGCATTGGATTGCAAATCCCGGGACATTCATAATAAACCAATGCTATTAATGTTGGTTTTGTTATGATATCTCTCAGAGCAACAGTCTTCCCTTCCGAAGTTTGAAATTGCAACTCCAGAGGTAATGTATTGCCGAGTTTTTCATCAATACCAACTTCAATTTTCTTTTGAGCATACAAAGAAAAAGAAATCAATAAGAATATTGTTAGATATAGTTTTGCGTTTTTCATATATAATTTTACATCGTTACTGTTTTCAAGTAATCGTACAATTGCTTCCATTCTCCTTTAGAAAATTGTGCAACTGTTGGTTTAAATCCGGCACTTATAGGATTAGCTAAAACAGCGGAAACATATTTTTCCATACTAACACTTGCATTTGATCTAATAAACGTAGAAAATATTTTATTGTAATCAACGGAAGATTTTTTCAATAAATCTGCGCCTGGATTTTCTTGTGTAGTAAAAATTTTACTTTCAGAACGTAATAACAAATCGTTTTGAGAAGATGATTCTTCGACTAATTTATTTTCGGAAATTTCAACAGGTATCGTATTAGGGACGGTTGTTCCTGATGACAGATTATAAGCTGCATCAAGCGGAATCAATTGATCATAAGTAATCTCCGGAAATTTAGCGAATGTTCTTATATATGATATAATTGCGAATCTATCAGACGAAGGAATATATTCATAAGCAGGCATCCCATTTTTAGTAATTCCTTCTTGTAGGGTTTTATACATCTGATCAATGTTACGTCCGTTTGTCCAACCATCTGTTGAGTGGAAATTTCTCGGCTTCTTAACCAATGCAGCGCCAGCCGGTCCATCACCAATTCCGTTATCACCATGACACGATTTGCAATTTGCATCAAATAATTCTTTCCCCTTTGATATGAACTCTGGTGTTGGAGATTTTACAAGTTCGAGATCAACAGCAGCTATTATACCACCTTTCTTCATCTCAATATCTTTCTTAATAAAAGTTGAATCGGGAACATCTACTGTCTGAACATTGAATGAGATATCATTCAAATGTTTAACAAAATAAATTCCGAGTGCGAGAATGAGAACCAAGAACAATGGAAATATCCAACCAAATAAACGGATTGGGTTCTTCAACAATTCTCTAAATTTTATTTCATCTTCCGGTTTTTTGTATGAGTTCATGTTAGTATTTAATTATAATCTGAAATCAATTCCACGTTTAAGTTTTGGATCGCCAATTGGAACAAGGTTTACTTTCTTTGACTTATAAACAAAGACCGAGATTACCAGTCCGGCAATTAGTATCGGAAAACCAAGTTCTATCCATCCGAAAACAATTCCATCTTTGTAAAAGTTTGGCATTACCAGCCAATATAAATCGTAATAGTGCGCAAATAGAAGTACGCTTGCCATAACAACCAATCTTTTGGGGTTTGACTTAGACGGCTGAGACAGTAATCCGATATACGGGATAAGGAAATGAACCAGTAACAATCCGATTGAGAAAAATTTCCAGTTACCATTCCATCGGTCTAAGAACCATAATGTTTCTTCCGGTAAATTCGCGTACCAGATAAGTAAGAACTGGCTGAACGCGATATACGCCCAGAAATTTGTAAATGCAAAGAGAAGCGCTCCAAGACTGTAGTAGCTATCTGTATGAATTTCTTCTACAAAATATCCGCGTTCATTGAGTAGAACAATAAAAATAGTTCCCGCTGCAAGTGCCGCAAGAACTGTCCCGGAGAAATAGTAAACACCAAAGATAGTTGAGAACCAATGCGGTGCAAGACTCATTAGCCAATCAATTGCAGTAAAAGTAATCGTCAAAGCAAAGAGCGGCATAAAGATAGCTGATAATTTTACATTTGCAGTCGTGAGGAACTGGTCTTTTGTCTGATCCTGTTTTCTGGAATTTTTTGTGATGAAATAATAAAACACTAACCATATCAACCAGAAAACGATAACACGAAAAATGAAGAACTGAACATTGAGATAAGGAGCTTTACCAATTAATATTTTATCTGCCGGTTTTGGATGAGTCCAATGAAATACACTGTTGATATTCAGCAAAAGCGGAATTGCCAAAAACGGCAGAATAACAATTAATGATGAGAGAAACTCTCCTACCCTTCTGAACGGTGTACTCCAAACAGCACCTGATAGATATTCGATTGCGACAAAGAAGAGCGAGCCGACTGCAATGCTGACTACAAATGTAAACCCGATAATATTGTTTTGAGCGCTTCTCGCCGGGTTGACGATGTAACCTAAAATTATAATTACCAGACCGACGAGCAACAATACTAAACCGATTGTTTGAACCTTCGATGGTAATTCTTTTCTATAATATTCAACTGAAGAGGAACTCATTGTAGATCAGACTCCTTAGCGTTGAACGCTCTTTGTAATGCTCGTAAATAATTTATCACTGACCATCTTTCATCAACCGAAAGTTGAGTTGTGTAAGAGGGCATAATATTTTGTCCATCTGTGAGAACTGCAAAAATTCTTCCGTCACTCCATTTCCTAATTTTTTCAGAGTGCAAACTTGGCGGATTTGGAAATTGTCCTCTTAATCTGCTATCGCCTTCGGCATGGTATCCGTGACACGGGCTGCAGTAGATATCAAACTTTGTTTGACCAAGTTTTAATGATTCTATAGAGATAGGAATTGGGTTTACCAATTTTTCTCCAGCAACATCAGGCTGCCCTTTGAATTGATACGGCAGGTAACCGCGAGCGATAGTTCCGGCAACCGGCAGACGCATTCCAAAACCATCAGAAAAAAATAAACTCTCCTGCTGTGCACTTTGCTTCGGTTGTTCCATCATCCAATTGAATGGAAGCATGAACATCAATTTGTTCAGAGTGAAGTAAGTCGTTCCTGATGAAATGATTGCGACAATAAGGAGGAATGTTAAAAATTTTGGTTCGAATATTTTGTGCTTATGTGTTAGCTCTTCGTTATCCCAGTATATGGAATTAATTTCTTTAGCATGAACCGATTCGAATAATTTTCTAACCGATGCTTCATCAAACTTTGGATCATCTGCCTGAATACTAATTCCGTATTTATCAGCAGAAACTTTTTTCATATAATCCGATCCATGAAGCGGATGAGCATTATTTGGCAATTTGAAAAAGAAAAATAACATGGCGAGTACAGTTGCTATAGATGCGGATAAAACAGTAACCTCAAACATTACCGGAACATAAGCCGGGAAAGAAAATAACGGCTTACCGCCAATTAAAATAGGATAATCTATTGCTGAGACCCACCATAAACTCAATAAAGCACCAAGAGTTCCTGATAAACCAAACACTAAAGCAACATAGCCAAGTTTCGATGGCGGCAGTTTCATTGCTTTATCCATCCCATGCAGCGGATATGGAGAGTGAACATCAAACTTTGTGTATCCCTGCTCAACTACCTTTTCAGTTGCATGAGAAACTTGATCGGGTGAATCAAAAATTGCAGTGAAGCTATATAAGATTTTTTCTCTCATCATTAAAGTTCCTTATGAGAAGGTTGAGCGCCATCCACAACTGCTTTTACCTCAGCCATTGAAACCACAGGCAATGCTTTTACAAAGAGCAAAATCCATGTAAAGAAAAATCCGAAGCTGCCAATCAAAATCATTCCATCAACCAATGTGGGTTTATAATATGCCCAGCTTGACGGCAAAAAATCTCTTGAAAGTGAAGTGACAATGATTACAAATCTTTCGAACCACATCCCAACATTTATAAATACGGCAATAGCAAACATCACCGGAATAGTTCGACGATTTTTTTTGATCCAGAATAACTGCGGTAATAGGACATTGCATGAAATCATTATCCAAAATGCCCAGGCATACGGACCGAGCGCTCTATTTAAGAATGTGAACTGCTCTGCTTCTACTCCGCTATACCACGCAATAAAAAACTCCATTGCATATCCGTAACCAACCATCGACCCCGTCAACAGAATGACCTTGTTCATCTTTTCAAGTGTATCCAACGTAATAATATGCTCATAGTTAAAAATCTTTCGAACAATTATTAAAACATTTTGAACCATCGCAAATCCGGAAAATACTGCGCCAGCTACAAAATAGGGAGGAAAAATAGTTGTGTGCCATCCGGGAATAATTGAAACGGCAAAATCGAAACTGACAATTGTGTGAACAGAGAGAACAAGCGGAGTAGCGAAACCGGCAAGAATTAGATAAACCATTTCATAATTCTGCCAATGTCTGTTGGAGAAGCGCCATCCTAAACTAAATACTGAATAAATTATTTTTTTGAATTTATGATTTGTTTTTTCACGAAGTGTGGCAAAGTCTGGTACCAATCCAACATACCAGAAGATCAACGAAACTGTAAAGTATGTTGATACAGCGAACACATCCCACAGCAGCGGCGAAGTAAAGTTAACCCAAATTGAATTCTGGCTTGGATAAGGGAATAAATATCCTGCAAGCCACGGACGACCAAGGTGTATCAATGGGAATAATCCCGCAGTCATTACCGCAAAGATCGTCATTCCTTCCGCAAAGCGTGCAATTCCCGTACGCCATTTCTGTCTGAATAAAAATAATATAGCGGAAATCAAAGTTCCCGCGTGACCAATACCAACCCAGAAGACAAAATTGACAATATCAAATGCCCAACCAACCGGATTGTTATTGCCCCACATTCCAATACCAAAATAAAAAGTTAAGCCAAGACCAATTACCAGCAAACTTAACATTGAAAGAGTGATAGACAGCGCGATGTAGAATTTTTTGTTCGGTTTCGTTTCAATCGGCTTGGAAATCAAGTCGTCAAGTTCGCGTAAAGCCGGTTTCGCTTCTAAGACTGATAATTCTCTTGTGTAATCGACAGTACTCACAGTATCTCCTGCGAATGATGAGTATTCCGAAGTTTGGCTATATAGGTAACATTCGGTTTAACGTTCAGTTCTTCCAAAACATGATATGACAAATCGTGTTCTCTAAGTTTTGAAACTAATGAATCCGGATCGTTGGCATCGCCAAATGTAATTGCGGTTGTTGGACATGCCTGCTGGCAAGCAGTAACAACATCAGTTCCCTTTAATTCTTTTCCATCGCGAATTGCATTTGAACGAGCTTCCATAATTCTTTGAACACAGAATGTGCATTTCTCCATCACACCACGAGAACGGACTGTTACTTCGGGATTATGAACAAGAGAGGTCAAATCGTTTTCGTAATAAGCATCTGCAAAGTGATCGCGGAAGTTGAAAAAATTAAATCTTCGAACTTTATAAGGACAGTTATTGGAACAATAACGAGTTCCAACACAACGATTATAAACCATCTGGTTCAATCCATCGGGACTGTGATTAGTTGCGTTTACCGGACAAACATTTTCGCATGGTGCGTTATCGCAGTGTTGGCAAAGCATCGGCTGATTACTAATTATTGGTTCATCCGGAGTTCCGGAATAGTAACGATCAATTCTCATCCACTGCATCTCACGACCATTAAGAACTTGATCTTTACCAACAACCGGAACGTTGTTTTCAACATTACAAGCGGTTACACATCCTCCGCAGCTTGTGCATTTGTTTAGATCAATCGCCATTGCCCATTTATGTCCGGTGTATTGATGCTCATTTGTAATACTGAAAAGTTTTTCTTTCCCTTCATGAAGAAAATTTGATTCCTTCTTATACTTTTCAACAGTACCTTCTTGAATAATTTTTCTGGTACGGTGAATATCTTTTACGAATGTGTCATCAAGAGAATGATGTTCTTGAGTTGAAGCAAGTTTATGCGTTCCATTAACTTTTTTTATTGATACGTTTTCATAAATAAATGGTGAAGACGAATAATTTTTAGACATTAGCGTAATTGCATTGAATCCGATATCCTTACCAACATTGCCAACAACGGTTCTGCCGTATCCAAATTCAATGTTAATAGTGTTATGATCAACTCCTGGCTGGACGAGAACCGGGAGGGTTAAACTTTTTCCATTCACTTTAACCTCAACCACATCATTCATCTCAACCGAAAGTTGTTTTGCAAGTTTTGGTGATATTGATGCGTAATTATCCCAAGTAACTTTCGAAACGGGGTGCGGTGTTTCTTGCAACCAGCCGTTATTAGAAAATTTTCCATCACCAATAAAATAACTTTCAGTCAAATGAACGGTATAATCGGTTACCGAGCTGATTTCTTTCGAAGCTGAAAAAGCATTCAGATTAAATTTAGCACGCTGAGATAACTCATTGAATAGAACTACTCCATCATTAAGAGCAGAGTACCAAAACGTTTTAGTATCGGCAAGAGGATTTTTCTTGGTATAGATTGTTGCATTGAAATTATTCATCAAATACTGATGATAAAAATTTTCTTGGTAGGAATTGGAATCGCCGGAGATCCAAGTTAGAAGTATAGATTCTTTTTGCCGTGTATTAAAGATTGGAGAAATTACAGGCTGCTGTAAACTATAAACTCCGCTTCGAACGTTTGCATCTCCCCAAGATTCAAATGGATGATTTATTGGCAAAGTATAATTTCCCGCTGCTGAAGATTCATTCTCTGCTTCCGTTAAAGAGATAACAGTTTTAACTTTTTTGAGTGCGGATAAGTATCCATAATCTTCCGGTAATGAAAAAACGGGATTGCAATCGAACTGAACCACAACGCCAACTTTACCATTCTTCATTGAATCAACTAGCTTGGATACTTCTTGTTGTGTTGATTGTTTTACCAATGACTTGGAGGCAGATGAATAATCATAAAGTTCAATATTGCCAAGGACCTCATTTAATAAATTAACAGAGATGTGAACTTCTTTAGGAAGCGTATCGCCTGCATAAATTATCGCTTTGCCTCTGTTCGCATTCAAATCATTAATCAAATGAGAAATTTTTTCTTTTTCACTTGAGTTCAGAAAAGAACTCTGAAATTTTTCAACTTTAGATCTTGCGGATGCATCCAGAGAAAATGCAGAACCGTTTTTTATTAATTCATTAATTAAAGTCATTACAAACTGATATTGCTTTGTTGGAGAAAGACTAATACGGTAATCTGCCATCATTCCGGTTGTGCTCATTCTCCCTTCTGCAACGTACAGCCGGTTAAAATCAGTTTTCCCAACTACTTCTCTTTTAGCAGCATACTTTCTCATGTTCTCAATATAATTGCCTTCATTACCAAGAAAATCAGCATCTAAGGCAAGAATTATATTTGCTTCATCAAACTTTACTGCCGGATAATCATAGGTTCCGTAACATTCATACCAGGCATTTCTTCTCTGTTCATCGTTAAGAAGTGTATGAGAATAAATTTTTGTGTTTGGGTATTTAACAACAAAATCATCTAATACTTTTTTAGTTGTCGGGGAAGTAATTAACCCGGTAACAACGGCAATTTCATTTCCGTTAGTAAGCGTTTCGTTCAAGGAAGGGATGATTTCATCATCAATTTTTTTCCAGCTAACAATTTTACTATTGTACAGCGGATTGTGTAATCTTTCCGGATCATATAGATTTAGAATGCCGGCTTGACCTTTAGCGCAAATCTTCCCTTGATTGATCGGGTGATCAGGATTGCCGTCAATTTTTATTGGTCTTCCTTCGCGTGTCTTTATTAAAATACCGCATGCCTGTCCGCATCCGTTGCAAGTTGATGCATAGTAGTTGGCTGTGCCTGGAAAAACTTCTTCAGGGCGATTGTTGTAAGGAATTATCTCGCCTTTATTGCGGTAGTTTGTACATGCGGTTGCAGTAAGAGCAGCAGAAGCTGAAAGGAGAGCTAAAAATTTTCTACGTGATATTCCGGAAATTTTTTCGGGATCGAATTTCTCTGTTACCTCTTCTAAAAATTCGTTGTGCTTGAATTTCAGAGATTCCGGATCGTTATTATAATCTTGCAAACTTTTCCATAATTCTTTTTTATCTGACGAATTCAAAGAATCACTCATTTTTAGACCTTATTATTTCGTTTAACTGAAGAAGGATGAATTGCAATTTTAATTTTCTTTTCTGTGGAGACTTTAGATAATTTTGAAAAAAAATTAAACGGGATGGCAGAGGCAATTGCCAACAGTAATGTACTCTTACCCAGAGTAGTAAAAAATTTATTTCTATTCATACTCTCCATCTTCACCTCTAATATTATTAACGATGACAAGCCGAACAATTCTCCGGACCAATATTTACTTTTTGCAGATAGGGCAAATTGTCATGCGGATTTCTATGACAATCTAAACATGCAGTCATCGTAAACGGTTTTACTTCTTTAACAACTTCCATTTCTTTTACATTGCCGTGGCAGCTAACGCAATCAATTTGTTTATTCACATGAACGCTATGATTGAAATATGCATACTCCGGCACTTTATAAATTCGTTTCCATGGAATTGGTACTCCGGTTTCATAATAACGAGTAAGTTTGATTATTTCCGGTTTATCTTTGCGTGCAACAGTGTGGCAGTTCATACAAATATTTACAGATGGAATTATTGCATGGCGTTCCTTTGCAACACCAATATGACAGTACTGACAATCAATTGTCATTTGCCCGGCGTGCAGCTTATGAGAAAATTTAATTGGCTGCTCTGGTGCATAACCAACGCTGTCTCTTTCCGGTCTTGAAATGTAGAAGGTTAACATGAACGAGACCACAACAACGAATAATGTTAAAGGCAGGCGAATCTTTAGTGCATAATCCAGTACCGTTCTCTTCATTTAATTCCTGTAAATAAGAAAATGTTCTTGTAAATTATTTCTATAAATAAATATTAATAAATTATTATCCAAGCATCAGTGTCAGATAATAGAAAAGGATAAGATGTATACTTATCAAAAATTTAGTGGACAAAGATAATAAAGGAAATATGAAATCCAAAAATATCATCGGATTATTCTATCCCAAAAAAAATAAAAAAAACTATGGCTACAATAATATTTTTTTACCGGACACAGAAGCTAATCAACTGATTTTTTTTCAGAGAACTTCGGCACGTGGATTAATATTCTTCTATATGGGATGTTTAAAGGATTAATTTATTCTTTCAACAACAAAACTTACCAATGATTCGAGCGCATTACGCGATTCGGATTCACCGAATATTTTTAGATTGTTTAACGCTCTATTGGTATATTCAACAGCGACTTTATCTGCATAATTGATTCCGTCATATTTCTTAACGAATGAAATTACTTCATCAATGTCAGATTTCTTTGCACCGTTTTTAATCAGTTTTATGATTTTACTATTCTCTTCTTTAGGAGATTGTTTTAGTGCGTAGATTAAAGGAAGCGTAATTTTTTTTTCTTTTATATCTCCCCCGAGAGGTTTGCCAAAAACTTTTTTGGTACCGATGTAGTCAAGAATATCATCTCGGATTTGAAATGCAATACCGAGATTCTCTCCAAATTCTCTCATTGCAGAAATTTTGTCCATCTCTTCGGTAGATGCACGAGCGCCTATTTCGCAACAAGTGGAAAGTAAAGAAGCAGTTTTATCAGAAATAATTCGGAAATATGTTTCTTCATCAATATTCAATTTTCTGGTTTTACTGATCTGGAGTAGTTCTCCTTCAGACATTCGTTTAACAGTGTTTGTGATGACGCGGAGAAAATCAAAATCATTCCCATCAACGGCAAGCATTAAACCGCGCGAAAGAAGATAATCTCCCATAAGTACTGCAATTTTATTTTTCCATACCGCATTAATAGACGGAAAACTACGGCGGGTTTCAGCATTATCAACCACATCATCGTGAACAAGAGTTGCAGTATGAAGCAGTTCTACTAAAGATGCACCTCGGTAACTGCGCTCTTTAATTCCGCCGCAAATATTACTTGAGAGCAAAACAAGAAGTGGACGTATTTTCTTCCCTTTTTGTTTTAGGAGGTAACGAGTGATTAGTTCAAGAAGAGCAACTTTTGATTTTAAAGCTTGACTGAAAAGCTTATTAAATTCCTTAAGCTCATTTTCAATCGTATGATTTATTTCAGAGAGAGATTTATTCGTCAAGGTTTCTTTTGAAATATTTTCGAAACAATAATACTTATTTCGTATAAGAAAACCAATGGAATGGCAAGCATAACTTGAGAAACCGGATCTGTTCCCGGTGATAAAAATGCTGCAAGGATCATAATAATAACAATTGAATGGCGCCGATATTTTCTCATCAACTTTGGAGTTAAAATTCCAATTTTAGAAAGAAAGAACGAAAGCATAGGCAATTCAAAAACTAAACCGGCGCCTAAAATTATACTGAGAACAATTGATAAATATTCATCCAAAGCAAAATTGTTTGCAATTGCTTGAGTACCAAATCCCGCTGCAAATTTTAGTGTAAGCGGAAGCATTAAAAAATATCCGAATACTATACCACAGATAAAACAGAAAGTTGTAAAGAGTACAATCCATTTAATGTATTTTTTTTCTTTCTGCTTGAGAGCAGGCGCAATGAACTTCCAAAGCTGGTAAATTACATTAGGAAAGCTGATTATCAATCCTATAACCATTGCCGTCTGAAAATAAAGGAACAATTGTCCAAACGGTCTTAGATTTTGCAATTTAAAATTAGCTGTCCTGGCAGGTAGTAACAAAACTTTATCAACAAAGAAATCGCTGAAGTAGAGGGCTATTGCCGTTCCGATCAAAATTCCAATAAGAGAATAGATAATCCTCCATCTCAATTCTTCAAGATGATCGAGAAAAGTCATCTCAACTTCGTTCTTTGAATTTCCTTCTTCTCCGGAAGGAACCGATTCTGGGAACAATTTTTCTTCCGATTCTGCCAATGGTAGTCTCTAAGTAAGTTCTGGATACAATGGAAATTTTCCGCACAGTTCGGCAACTTCTTTTTTAATTTGTGCAAGTGCCGTTTCATTTTCAACATTTTTGATTGCTCTATCAATGAATGACGCAATTATTTTCATTTCGTTTTCTTTCATACCACGTGTTGTAACAGCAGGTGTACCAATTCTTATTCCGCTTGTTACAAATGGGCTCTTAGTATCAAACGGAATCATGTTTTTGTTAACAGTCATTCCCGCTGAACCAAGAGTATTCTCAATTTTCTTTCCGCTTAAATTCTTGCTTGTCAAATCAATTAGCATCAGATGGTTATCTGTTCCTCCAGAGACAATATCGTATCCAAGCGATGTCATTTCACCGGCAAGAGTCTTTGCGTTTCTAATAATTTGTTTAGCATAATCGGCAAATGAATCTTGAAGAATTTCTCCAAATGCAACAGCTTTTGCCATAATTATATGCATTAATGGACCGCCTTGAATTCCGGGCATTACCATGCTGTCAAGCATTTCCGACATTAATTTTAGGCGATCACTTTTAAGAGTTTTAATGCCGAATGGATTTTCACGATCCTTTCCCATCAGAATAATTCCGCCTCTGGGACCACGCAAAGTTTTATGTGTGGTTGAAGTTACAACATCACAATATGGAAGCGGATTGTTCAGTAAACTTTTCGCAATCAATCCAGCAGGATGAGCCATATCCATCATTAAGAGTGCGCCAACTTTATCAGCAATCATTCTAAATTTTTCATAATCCCAATCGCGCGAATATGCGCTAGCACCCATTACAATCAATTTTGGTTTTTCTTTTTTAGCTAAATCTTCAATCAAATTATAATCGAGAAGTTTTGTTTCTTTGTTTAATGAATATCCAGCAGCATGATAAATTTGACCCGAGAAATTTACAGGGGAACCATGTGTTAAATGTCCGCCATGGTCAAGACTCAAACCGAGGATAGTATCTCCGGGTTTAAGCAAGGTCATATAGACTGCCATATTAGCTTGAGAGCCGCTATGCGGCTGAACATTGACATATTCTGCACCGAATATTTTTTTTAACCGTTCGCGTGCAAGGTCTTCCGCCATATCAACAAATTCACATCCGCCATAGTATCTTTTACCCGGGTATCCTTCTGCATATTTGTTGGTAAGAACAGAGCCTGCTGCATTTAAAACCGCAAGCGATACAAAATTTTCCGATGCAATTAATTCCAGATGGGTTTCTTCTCTGTTGAGTTCGAGTTGAGCAATTTTAAATGCTTCTTGATCTTTTTGTAAGTAGTTTGACATGTTAGTATCGGCTTATTTTTATTTCATGAATTAGATATTGCAGAATAAAATTTTCATCTTAAATATGGTGTTCTACATGATGAATTCAAAATAAAGTTTTTAAAAGAATTGTTCTTAGAACGATGGAGTGTTTCGTTATTGAGAGGGGAAAAGTATTGGATGAAAGCAGAAACCATAAAATATTTTACATTTAGATGACTCACCTATCGGTGCGAAGGAACCAAATTTCTCCCAGACTCAAAGTGACATTAAACTTAAAAATATTCTCAGAAATCAAATTATTATCTGTAGTTCCCCTTTTTCCATATTGAAGACCAAGATCGATCGTGTTATCATAACTGATTGGAAAAGCAACGCCGCCATATATTGAAAACTGATTAATGCCGTAACCGTTTATTTTGTACTGAGACTGTTCATAACTGATACCGGTTCTCAACGTTATATGATCCCAGAAAGAATCAGAACGATTTTCAGAATCCCGGAATTCAAATCCTAAACTCATTTTATAATAATCTTGCAGATTGCTTGATTGGAATCCGTTGTTTGTGAATTGACTGAACGGCTGGTATAAATAATCTAAAACAAATGTATACTTATTAATCAAGTTGAATGAAGCACCAACTCCCAACTTGTATGGCAACTTAGTTTTTGACGAACCTGAAGAAATTGCGATGGTTCCAATTGATGATGTGGAATTATCCACACTATCCGCAGATAATGTAACTTCAGGACTGAAGACCAAACCAATTTTAAAATCTTTTAAATCACTTATGCCTAAAATTTTAGAAAGATTGCTGGAGATCAACCCGGCAGAAAGACCAATTCCATGATAACTTGTTTCTCTGTGATAAGAAGCATTTCGCATTGTGGAACCGGACACAAAAGTAACAGATGAATTATTTCCTATTCTGCCGAAGTAATAATCATAAGTAACACCAAGTGCAAAATCGAGAGGCAAACGGTAAGATGCGCCCATAACAAATTTTGAAATTCCGCCTTCTCCTGAAAACCTAACAGTGTGATCATCAACTAAAGGATTACTCTGAGTTTGCAAAACTTCATAAGCGACATCTGAGAATGGTACTAATCCGATAGCGAAAGAAATTCCATAATCATGGTCAATTGGAAACCCGGTCATCAAACCATTAAAGTGTAAATTGGTATGAAACACTGATAACGCAGAATTTTGAGCATTGTCTCCGGTATAAAGAAAACCGGTTTCAAAGCGTGTAAACTGTAGTTCGTTTAGACCTGCCGGATTGATAAAACTCAAGTAGTTTTTATCACTTAATGCTATTCCCAATTCACCCATGGCAAATCTTCTGGCAGAAAAAGGAGAATGTAGATCACCAAGTCCAAACCGTGAATATATTGAACCGCCGTCAGCAAGAACCAGAGATGCTGAGAATAAAAACAGTATGAAAATTTTTAATTGTCTCATGAATTATTTTTTCTGCATATAAGTTATTTTGAGTTTAGGACGCAATGCTTTATTGGGATCCTTACTACCGTAAAATGCAATTCGAGCTGCCGTAGAGTATTCGTCTACAAGACTTATTATCACTCCTTGATTATCAACACCGCTCAGCCATTTTTGAACTATCCATGATATATCTCCGGAAAAAACATTTCCGGTTCGCTTCAACAGAACAGAGTAGACGCTATCGCTCGTCAGACGCCTGGAAGTGCTGTCTGCTAACAACTGGACATAAACAGAATCTGATTTGAGTGAACCATCAAGCGAATTAGATTCATCAACAGTTAAATCTAAAATTGCTTTATTAATTATAGAATTTTTTGCCAATGATGAGATATCAAAAAAGAGAGTGCTTCTAAGAGAGTAACCGCCTTCGAGATAAAAATTACTGCTGGTAGTTGGTAAAGTCCCAGTTACTACGTGAACATCTTCATAAGGTGAAACATTGATTGTATCTTTATAACCGGTAGATGGACGCTCTAAAATAACATTAAGAATAGATTCATTAGTGGCGGCTGTGCCTTGAATTCCTAGGAATCCTAAAATTTTCTGTGTTGACGGCTTTGGCTTAAAAATAAGACCATAATTTTTAGGTGCCGCTGTACTATCTGCTTTACGCATCAACCATTCTTTTACGACATTAGTGTTTAAATTGAAGTTGATTGTAGTATCGGTTGTTATCAGGTTCGATTTGATATCACTCACGTCGTAACTTAGTTTAGAAAGACTATCCCTGTCAAATCCATTCTCAGTCCAAGGACTTCTAATTTGATAGACCGAGAAATCAAAGGATGCTGAATTATCACCAAGAGTATATTTTGGGATCATTTTCAGTGAAGCAGATTTTACAAGTAATTCACCCGCTTTTAATCTTGCTAAGAGTGAATCGGGCAAATATATATTGTAAAGCAGAAGCATCGAAGATTCCGCATAGGAAGTCTTGCCAAGAAGAACATATTGTGAAGTTCCAAGTTTTGGTGTGAACTGAGACCATGCAGATTTTTGAGAAATATTAGATTCATAGCTATCAAGTTGATTAAAAGTAAATTGGTCTTGTTCTGATACTAAGTTGGCACCGACTGAAGTAGGATCTTGATTACACGAGATGAAAATAACGGTAAGCGCTACTGCAAAAAAAGACAAACGCAAAAATCTGATCAATTAATTTCCTCCGGATAAATCTTTGATTACAAAATCGCACGCTTCGTTAAAATCAGCGGCTGTAAAATTGGGCTTTTTTCCAAGATTATGCAAGGTAGAAATTTCTTTTTCAATAGATTCACTAATTAGCAAAACAGTTTTTAGACCGGCATTGATTCCACACTCAATATCGCTCGATTTATCGCCAAACATGTAAGACTGTGATAGATCAATCTTAAAATCTTCTGCAGCTTGAACAATCATAAATGGAGAAGGTTTCCTACAAATTGATTTTTCCGGCGGGTCAATATCCGGATGGTGAGGGCAATAGTAGAATGCATCAATAGAAGCACCTTCAATCATCAACAATTCGTTTATTCTAAGGTTGACTGCCTCAACATCTTCGCGCGTCATCAATCCCTTTGCAACTCCTGCCTGATTTGATATAACAATCATCTTGAAGCCGAAATCTTTTTTCAGTTTTTTAATTCCTTCGGCTACTCCGGCAAGAATTATTATTTCTGATGGATCTTTGATGTAACCGGGATCGTGGTTGATTGTGCCGTCACGATCCAAAAATATTGCTCGCTGCATCAATTAATCGGTAAGTTTTTTATAAAGATCAACATACTTCTTTGAAGAATTTAACCAGCTGAAATCTGACTTCATTCCATTTCGCATTATAGTCTGCCACGTTTCTTTATCGCTCGTAAATATTTTTATGGCGTGTTTGGTCTCAGCCATCATCTCTTTTGCCGAATATTTTTCGAAGACAAAGCCGTTACCGGTTTTGTTTTTAGGATTAAACTGCTGAACTGTGTCCGCCAATCCTCCGGTCTTACGAACAATAGGAACAGTACCATACATCAAACTGTACATTTGATTCAATCCGCACGGTTCAAATTTTGACGGCATCAAGAACATGTCGGAACCGGCTTCGATCAAATGGGCAAGTTCATCATCAAAACCGATGTAACAAGAAAATTTGTTATGATACTTGGAACCCATGCTTGAAAAAAACTTGTGATATTTTTTATCACCTGTGCCAAGTATAACAAGATGAATATTCAAGTTCATCAATTCGGCAAAGGATTTTTCTATCAAGTCCATTCCTTTGTTGTCAAATAATCGTGAGATCATTCCAATAACAGGCGTATCATCTTTTGGCGTGAAATTAAAATTATTTGCTAATGTCTGTTTGCTCTCTTTCTTCAATTCTAAATTTTTAGCAGAAAACCTCTTGGGAATTTTCGTGTCTACTTCGGGATTCCAAATAGTGTCATCAATTCCATTAATAATTCCATAAAGATCTTTTTTCCGTTTACTCAAGACATCTTCAAGTCCAAATCCAAAATCTTTATCCTTGTATATTTCTTTAGCATATGTTTCGCTAACGGTTGTAATCATATCCGAGTAAAGCAACCCGCTCTTTAAAAAATTAATTTTCCCTTTGTGAAGGATTCCTTTCTCGCTGTCCAGCTCTTTCGGTAAAGCAGTTTTGTTAAAATTCGCTTTAGGAAAAATACCCTGGAATGAAAGATTGTGTATAGTGAACAAGGTTTTTATCGGTTTGAATACAGGATCGTTTTTATAAGTTGATTTCAAATAAGCAGGTATTAATCCCGTCTGCCAGTCGTTGCAATGAATTATATCGGGAGTCCATCCTAATTTTGTTATCAGTTCAAAAACTGCTCGCGCTAATAGAATAAACCGTTCATCGTTATCGGGATAATCTTCGCCGGTCAAAGGATCGGTATACAAGCTATGTCTGCTACCGTAAAATTGCGGATTATCTAAAAAGTAGATTTGAACGCGTGTTTTTGGTCCAATTAAAAAGGAAGACCGCAAAGAGAAAACAACTTCATTCTCGCCAATATTAATTTTTAGATCTTTTAGGCGAACAACTTCATGAATCTTAAATTTTCGCTCATCAATAGCGCCATACTTTGGTACAATTATTCTAACAAAATGCCCCATCTCTTGAAGTTTTTGCGGCAATGCCGATGAGACATCTGCCAAACCGCCTGTTTTAATAAATGGAACTACTTCTGATGTAGCAAAAAGGATTTTGAGCTTTTTTCCTGAAGACATTTATAATTGTCCTTCGAATTTTAATGTGCAAAATTACGAAAATAGAGCGGGATAGACAAAAATATTGGCAAATAAAGATTTGATTTCTCTATTTTTGAATCATTCTTTAATTATAGACTTATGAAAACATTATTCAAGAATCCTTTACAAATTGTATCCGTTGATACTAAAAACAAGCATTTCAAGCGCGGCAGAGAACTTTCTGAAATTGGTTTACTATCAAATCATTCCATTCTTGTTGAAGATGGTATAATCAAAGATATTATTCCTAATTCTTCATTATCTAAGATTTCGGCTGATAAGACGGTTGACCTGAAAGAGTTAATCGTTTTACCGGGATTAATTGAGTGCCACACTCACGCTGCTTATGCCGGTTCACGCGCCAATGAATTTTTATTACGTTTGAAAGGAGCTACCTATGAAGAAATTGCAAAAGCCGGCGGCGGAATTAGTTCTACAATGCAGGCTGTCCGCAATTCTTCTTTTGAAGAACTTGTAAAACTATTGAAACCGAGAGTAGCTCATTTTATTTCTCAAGGTGTTACAACTTTAGAGATCAAGAGCGGTTACGGTTTGAGTTATTATGACGAAATAAAACTTCTTCAGGTTATAAATTATTTTAAAAGTAATTCAGCTATCGAAATTGTTCCTACTTTTCTTGGTGCTCATACTTTTCCGCCTGAATACAAAAACGATCATAAACAATATCTTGACCTTATTACTAATGAACTGCTTCCTTACGTCATTAAAAACAAATTGGCAGATCAAGTTGATGCATTTTGTGAAAAGACAGCTTTTTCTGCAGATGAAGTGGACAAAATTTTTACTAAGGCAAAAAAAATCGGTTATAAACTGCGTTTGCATACGGAACAATTCAATAACGTTGGCGGATTGGATGTTGCATTAAAACATAAAGCTCTATCTGTTGATCATCTTGAAGTTATTCGCGATGAAGAGATCCCTAAATTATCAAAGAGTGAAACTGTTGCCGTTCTTCTGCCCGGTTCATCTTTCTTTTTGGATTATGATTATGCGCCCGCCCGAAAATTGATAGAGAACAATGCTATAGTTGCTCTTGCGACAGATTATAATCCCGGTTCATCACATATTCCAAATCTCCATCTTATTATGCAGTTAGCCGCTCTTAAATTGAAAATGAGTGTTGAGGAGATTATTTCTGCAGTTACGATCAATGCGGCAAAAGCTGTTGATAAAAATGAAATTGTCGGAAGCATCGAGATTGGCAAACAGGCAGACTTTGCCGTTTTTGCAGCAAAAGAATATTCAGAAATTATTTACAACATCGGAATTAATTTGAATAGATACACAATAAAAAAAGGTGAAATAATTTATCATAATGCGGAGAACTAATGTCTCATAAAGATGGCAAAAAAATTATTGAGTGCGTTCCAAACTTTAGCGAAGGAAGAAATCCGGAAACATTCGAAGCAATTAAAGAAGCAGTTGGAAAATCAAATAACGTAAAGCTGTTGAGTCTTGAACCTGATGCCGATTATAACCGTGTTGTTGTTACTCTTGCCGGAGATGAAAAAGGAATATTAGAAGGAACGCTTAATGCATGTCGTGCCGCCGCCGAATATATTGATATGAGAAGACACAAAGGTGAACATCCCCGTCTTGGCGCGATTGACGTTGTACCATTTGTTCCCGTTTCAAATGTTACAACAGAAGAGTGTGTGAAAATTTCTGAAGAGTTTGCTAGAATTATTTCCGCCGAGTTGAAAGTTCCGGTGTATCTTTATGAAAGCGCAGCACGGAAAGCCGATAGAAAAAGTTTAACCTCTATTAGACAGGGCGAATATGAAGGACTCGAAGAAAAGTTAAAAGACATAAACTGGATGCCTGATTTCGGTGGACCAGTATTCAATCCAAAATTGGGTGCAATAGTTACAGGTTCCCGTTTCTTTTTGGTTGCATACAATGTAAATATCAAATCGAATGATGTAAAATATTCCAAAGAGATCGGAGAAGTCTTACGCGAAAGCGGTTATGCCAAACGCGATGAGAATGGCAATCTTATAAAGGTTGATGGAAAGGCAGTTAAAGTGCCCGGGCGATTGAAAGAAGTGAAAGGAATGGGAATTGCATTAGAGAAGTACAACATCACACAAGTATCGATGAACTTGACCAACTATAACACTACACCAATTCATGTTGCCTTTGAAGAAGTAAAGAAAGAAGCGTACCGGCTTGGCGTTGAGGTTAACGGAAGCGAAATTGTCGGACTTGTTCCGCTCGAAGCTCTATTACAAGCCGGAAGATTTTACACAAAAGAAAAAGAATCGGATGAAAAAAAATTAGTTGAAGCTGCAATTGAGAACCTCGGATTAAGTGCTCTTCATCCGTTCAAACCGGAAGAAAAAATAATTGAATATATGATTTAAAATTCTGAGGAGTGCTAACGACGAAGAATCTCCTACTTAAATTTAGAATTAATTAGCATAGAGATTCTTCATTTCTCCGGCTAATGCCGGATTCATTCAGAATGACAAGTTCTGCAACTGACTCGGCAGGCAGGCGCTGCGCTCAGAATTAAAAAAAAGGAGTAATAATGAATCTCACAAAAACACTACAAGAATATTTTAACGAACTATCATCAAACTCACCAACGCCCGGCGGTGGAAATGTTGCGGCATTATGCGGCGCTCTTTCTGCAAGTCTTGGTATGATGGTTTGCAATCTTACAATTGGTAAAAAGAAATATATTGATGTTGAACAGGAAATGATCCGGTTGAAAGAAAAACTGGAAGGATATCAAAAGAAATTTTTCGTACTTGGCGCAAAAGATAATTCCGCTTTCGATAAAGTTATGGAAGCTTTCAAACTTCCTAAAGAAAGTGACGCTGAGAAAGAATTTCGCATAAGCAAAATTGAAGAAGCGATAATCGGCGCAGCTGAAGTTCCGGCTGATGTTATGAAAGCGTGCAATGAAATTCTGCCGATGCTAAAAATTGTTATAGAGAAAGGAAATAAAAATTCATTATCGGATGCCGGTGTAGCTGCATCATTAATCAATGCCGCAGCTAAATCAGCATATTTAAATGTACTGATTAATTGTTCGTCTCTGAGTAATCAAACTATTGCAAACGAAATAAAAAAACGGACAGATATTCAAATGGATGAAATCTTGAGAACAAGTGATCACCTTATAGAACAAGTCGTCAAAGCTATTCAGCCTCAATAATGACGGAGAAACAAAACAATCATTTGTCATTTCGAGCCCTTCGTTTTCGACGGCTTGTCGGGCGAGAAATCTTAACCACTCAAAAGATTTCTCAGTCGCTCACACGCAAACTGAGGGCAATCTCCTTCGAAATGACAATTGTTAAATTGTTCATTTTTTTTCTGCTTTTCTTTTCTTTTGAATGTACCGCACAAAAAGTGATGCTGGGAATTGATGTCCTTCAAAAAAATAATTTTTCTCTTCTCTCAGGTATGCGTGTAGGATTAATTACAAATCACACCGGAGCAAACAGTAAACTTCAATCTACAGTTGATCTTTTCAAACAAGCTAACAACTTTAAATTGGCGTCAGTCTTTTCTCCGGAACATGGATTGAAAGGAACGATTGGTTCGGGACAATCATTTGATGACTATACCGATACAGCAACCGGAATAAAATATTTTTCTCTTTACGGTAAAACTCAGAAACCGACTAAAGAAATGTTGACCGGGATTGACGTTCTTGTTTATGATATTCAAGATATCGGCGTTCGTTCTTATACTTACATCAGCACATTAGGTTTAGCAATGGAAGCGGCGGCAGAAAATAAGATTCAATTCATAGTTTTGGATAGACCAAATCCGCTCGGTGGTCTACGCATTGAGGGAAATGTTGTTGAAGATGATTTTGTTTCATTCGTAAGCCGTTACAAAATTCCTTATGTCTACGGTTTAACATGCGGAGAACTCGCTAATCTTATCAACTCCAAAAGCGCTATCGGCAATAAAGTTAAGTGCCGGTTAAAAGTAGTAAAGATGGAAGGATGGAAACGCACAATGAAATTCGGTGATACCGGATTGATCTGGGTTCCGACTTCTCCAAACGTTCCGTATCAAGAAACTCCTTCTTACTTAGTGAGCACAGGAGTATTAGGCGAGCTTGCTGTTTTTGGAATTGGAATTACATACTCACTTCCCTTTCAAACATTTGCAGCCGAATGGATTGATGCAGACACTCTTGCCAGAAAAATGAATGATCTTAATTTGCCGGGTGTTTTATTTAGACCTATCTCTTACAAAGTTCTTTACGGTGATTGGAAAGATAAAATTCTAAATGGCGTGCAGATTCATATAACAGATTTTGAAAAAGTTAACTTACTCGAACTTCAATTTTATTTTCTGCAAGTGCATAACCAGCTTTATCCAAATATAAATCCTTTCACACTTGCGACTTCAAGCCGAATGAAAATGTTCGACTTGGTTTTAGGAACCGATAAAATAAGAAAGAAATTTTCAAAGCATTTCCGCGTTGAAGATATTAAAAAGTTTTTAAGAAAAGATCTGGACTGGTTTAGAAAACTTTCAAAAAGGTATTACATCTACAATTAGACAAAATTTTTATAACTGTTTCAGAATTTCTTTTATGAGTCTGTTCGGATACTGTCATTCCGAACTCGTTTCGGAATCTAACATTTGAAAACGAACTATAATTGAGACTCTGAAACGAGTTCAATGCGGCAAAGTCTAGTTCTCGGACAGACTCCCATACCTCGACTGAATTACTCATCTTACGCAAGAATTGAAGAGAAGATATTTTCTCCGTGGTTCTCTGTGCCTGCTCAGTGCTTCTCTGTGTTATTTGTTGGACTTTATTACACAGAGTGCCGCAGAGTTACACAGAGATAATACTTTTGCGTAAGGTGGCTGAATTATTCTTATTTTTTTCTCATCAAGGAGTGGTCATTGATGACCGGAGAAAAAAGGATTGTTTACCGCAGCCGGGAATCTTTCCAGATTAATTTTTCATTTTTACGTTCTGTAAAAAAATCTGTAATACGACCAATATTATTAACAATTTTTTCATTTCTTATAGTTGCCTAACGGCGTTGTTTTTAAGCCGCTACCCAACACAGCAATGCGGCTTTGAAAACCAATACCTACACCTTTAATATTCTTTGAAAAACCAGAACCTCCGTTATGAGAACCAATTATGCTATTTGAGTGATTATTTATACCTCCAATCAAATAAAACCTCGATGTAAAAATCATCCATCTTGCAAAGGCACCTAGCTCAAAACCACCGTAATATTCACCACCAAGAAAATAACCAGGTCTTACCTCAAAACTCAATCCTTCAACTGGTTCGACAACAACAGTTAAATACATAGCATAAGGAGTAAAAGCTATTGATGTTGAATTATTTTGTTCAGTAATTAAAATTGTTGGCTCAAAGCGAAATCCGACTTTTAAAGATTGAGAGCTAGTGGTAATACTGCCCAATAGTATTATTAACAATAAAACATAAACATTTTTGTATTGCATTTTTATGCTACCTAACGACGTGGCTTTTCACCCGTCCGCCCCAAACTGCAATACTGAACTGAAAAGCTATTGCCAATAATTTTTAACTAATTTATTGAATAGAACAAACTTGCAATGCTTACCTTTTTTACCTAAAGCATGTTGATGACTGCGACAAGCAAATTGAAAATCATCTCTCTCTAATAACGCAAGAGTTATCTCAGCCCGAAAAACTCAACAAACCTAAACCTATTCGCCACCACAAACCAAATATTGATGATCTACACCTTAAGCTTATGCAGCTTACCGGCGGGAAAGATGCTTCTCAGATTACAGGACTTACTGATTCTACTCTTCTTCAGGTTATCTCTGAAGTTGGTACTGACTTATCACGATTTCCGACAGAAAAACATTTTACCAGTTGGTTAGGGCTTGCACCTAATTCTCATCAATCAGGTTTAACAAACAAAAAGAAAAAGTTCAAACGCCATACTTCTGCAGGGCAAATCTTTCGCCTTGCTGCTCAAGCTATTGCACAAAGCAAACATCTTGCACTAACTTCTTTTTATCACAGGATCAAAGCCCCTAAAGGTTCTCTTGGTGCCATTAAGGCTACTGCACGGAAGATCGCCGTTATCTTCTATAATGTTATGACCAAAGGAATTGAGTTTGTTGAACAAGGTATCAAACAATACGAACAAAAAATCAAAGAACGACAAATGAAATATTTACAGAAACAAGCCAAACGATTCGGCTATACACTAATTCCGAAACTACAACAATGAGTTCATTAGCAGCCACTGGTTAGTTGCGATTTTATTGTATTACTAATTAGGCTAATCATAATAATCAGAAAATATATCTTCAATTGTATCACCAAAACCGTAACCCATATCAATAGTTTCTTTAACAAAATTAGAAACTCTTTCTTTATATGTTTCTAAAACATTTTCTTCCTTTAATATTTTCAACGAATTGGCAAAAGTATTTCCAGCACTTGTATAAAAAGATTCACTTATGTCCCCAAAATCATTTATAAATTCAATCCCACATTCGATATAATAAAGCATCAAGTCAGCATATTTCTCTTTTGATGGTTCTAATTTTTTAAAATCATTAATTGCTTTTCTCGACAAGGACAGCTTTAATCTCATACCTCGTTTTGGAAAAAATCCTTCTTTTACTTTCTCTTTATATTTTATTAGTAGCTCATCTTCGTTCGGATTAATATAAAAATTGAAATATTCTTTTACAGAATCATATTTCTTATATAATTCAATAAGATGTTTTACCAGAGTATCTTTATCTTGATTGAGAAGTTCTTCTTTTATTTCTTTAAGTCCCATTATAAAGTTATTTATTTCACTATATTTTTATAGACAACTATTTTAGCAACTAACTTTTAATTAACCCGCCAGTGCTAAACTCGATAACAAACCGGCGGCTGGTTTGTTATCTGCTATCAAAAACTTTTATCCCATTTCGTTTTCGTATTTTTTAGCGTGATATCATTCCATCTATTAAAGTATAATATCACGCCCGACAATCTCTCAAGTCGCAACGAGAATAAACCATTTCTCCCGCAATTCACACTTTGACTGGAAAGCATTTCTTTACTACTGAGTAATTTTTTTTCTGTTGATTTATATGTGAAATGACCTGATAAACTATAGCGGTTTGTGCGGAGTGCGATCCGACTTTGTGTTGGTAGAGTAACAGAAAAATTTTTTGTTTCTAAAATCACTTAAGAACTTACCCCATGCTCAAATGCGATTTAGAATAAAAACCGTTACAATTCAAAAGAAAATTTCTATTCCCAACTTTGCACCAAGAACCAAACACTCAGTCACTCAGGAACTCAGATACTCAGTCACTGAGTAACTTAATTCATTCGTGTGCGTTTAGAAAAGTAGCTTATGAGTGCTTTATCGAACGGCTGGGTTGTTTCAATAACATTGTATTCAATTCCGTAGTTAAGGCATTCACTTTTCAGCTTGTTCATAAATTCATTCATCGCTTGCTGATATGCCTTCTGAATCTGATGCGGCTGTGTAGTCATCTGCTCGCCGGTTTCCAGATCGACAAAAATAGAATCGCTTCCAAAACCAAAATTCTTTTCAATGGGATCTAATATTTGAAAGACTATCACTTCATTCTTCTTATAATGAATATGCTTAAGCGCTGTAAGAATGGAATCCATATCATCAAAAAAATCCGAGATGATAATTGTGAGTCCCCGCTTCTTAATTTTTTCTGCAACCGAATCCAAACATTTAGATGTGATTGTAGCACCGCCCGGCTCTATTTGATTCAATGCCGATAAAATTGTTTTCAGATAAACACGGTTTGATTTTGGCGGTAAGTAACTATGAATTTTATCCGAGTAGATTGCAAGTCCAACAGAATCCTGCTGATCTATCATAACATAACTTAAAGCAGCAGCAAGCGTTTTGGCATAATCAAGTTTAGTAATTTTTGCCGTGTGTTTGTAATTCATCGAACGGCTGACATCAATAAAAATATTACAGATTAGATTGGTTTCTTCTTCAAACTGTTTAATGAAATATTTTTCATTCTTTGCGTAAACTTTCCAGTCAACATTCTTCAGAGCATCGCCTTGCATGTAAGGACGGTGCTCGCTGAACTCGACACTGAAACCGTGGTATGGACTGCGGTGCAATCCCACTTTAAAACCCTCGACTACCATACGTGCCCGGAGTTCGAGAGTTTTCAGTTTTGAGATTATAACCGGGTCTAAAAACTTTTTGTAATCTTGTGTTTTAACAGCCACTATTTTTTTGCCGTTTTTGCTTGAAGAATTTCTTCCGGAGTTTTGCCGAGATTTTCTAATTCAATTTTTGCTTGCGGTGCAAGTTCGTTGCCCGGAAATTTATCTAAAAAAGTCTGATATGATTTACGCGCGCCGTCTAATTGGTTTAATTCATTTCCCTTTAAGTAAGCAGCCATGAATAAAGCTTTCGGCGATTTTTCGTTCTTCGGGAATTGCTCGTAAAGTTTTTCATAATATTGAACTGCTTTCTTGAGCGATTCTTCTTTTGAAATATTTGGAATCTGATACATATGATACATTGTGGCAATTGCAAAGTAACTTTCGGCGGCATTATCACTCGATGAATATTCATCTATAATTTTTTGATAATCTTTCATTGCTTCGGAATAATTTTTTGCTTTTGCTTTTGCAGTTGCCGAATCAAGCAGAGTTTTCTCTTTATTCGTATCGCATCCGTTAAAGAGAAGAACAATAACTACTATAACAGTAATAAGTTTTTTCATATTAGTCCTTAAATTTTATGTTTCTCGGCGGCAAATATACAATCAATGATAAAGCAAGGAAAGGGATTTATTTATGCGCGGGAATGCTCACCTATTTTCATCGAATCTCCCCTGCTATTTGAAATTTTTCTTCCTATTGATTCAATTTGCAATTGCAGGCATCCTTTACAGTTTAGGGGATTATCATTAATACATTTTCTATCCGGATAAATTTGATACCGCTCTCTATATGGGCTCGGTGTTAAATCCGGCATAATAATATTGGCACCTACATTCAAACCTTTTATACGTCCAGCATCATCTAACGTAGCCAGAGCTGTTGTAGCTGGAATATGAACTTGTTTCAAAACAATTCTTCCAACAGCCATAACGCGCAAAGTTAAATCAACGTCGCCGGCAGATTTACTTCGGTAAGGAGTTTCCGGTGAAGAGATAAACGGACCGAAGGCAGCCATATCAAGATCAAGTTCTTTACACAGCAGAATATCATCGGCAATGTCTTCGATCGTCTGTAAAGGGAGTCCAATCATATTGCCCGACCCGATTTGATAGCCGATCGTTTTTAAAAATCTCAAATGTGCAAGCCGGTCATCCAAATTTTGTTTATTATGATAAATCGAGTAGAGCTTTGGATTTGCAGTTTCATGTTTCAATAAATAACGGTCGGCACCTGCCATTTTCCATGCGCGGTATTCATCAAATCCCCTCTCTCCAAGACTTAACGTAACTGCAAGTTCAGCTTTTTGTTTGATCTCATAGATAATATATGCAATCATGGCAGTATCAAATTGATGATCTTCTCCCGATTGTAGAACAACAGTATAAATTCCAAGATTGGAAATAACGTGCGCTGTCTCAATTATTTCTTCCGGTGTCATCCGGTAACGCTGGAGCTTATGATTATCTTCCCTCAATCCGCAATAGATACAATTCTGTTCGCAATAATTTGAGAGTTCAATAATTCCGCGAAGATGCACTTCATTGCCGCAATATTGTGTCCGCACTTCATCTGCACGATCAAAAAGAATTTGCTGATCTTTCTTATCGGTAAGATTAAGAAGAAAAATAATTTCTTCTCTCGTCAGATTCTCTTTATGTAATATTTCATTGAGGTTCATAATTACTATTGTATTGTCATTCTGAATCTAGTTTTGTCGGGAAGAATGCTGAAGACATCCCTTCAGAAGATTCTCAGGCTTTTTCTGAGCAAGAGATTCTTCGCCTCGCTAAAGCGAGACTCAGAATGACATATTAAAAGAAAACATCCCGTTCTCCGCTGTTGACTCTCTGGATCATCTCATCAGTTTTACGTTTTGTTGCGCCGTCTAATCTTTCAATTTCTTTTATGACAAATTTATCGGCAGTTTCTTTAGTTTCTACAGATGCAAAATCATTTGCATATTCTTTGAATGTTGAAAGTGCATTTGGTACGCATAACTTTCCGATATTTCCACTTTTAGCTAATTCCATAAAACGGTCGCCGGTACGTTCCGAACGATAACAAGCTGTGCAAAAACTCGGCAAGAATCCTAATTCACAACAATCCTTTACAACCTCGTCAAGCGTTCGGTGATCTCCAAGCTGGAATTGTTCCATCTCATGATTCTCTTCCGATTCTATATAAGCTCCGGGAGAAGTTCTGCTGCCTGCACTAATTTGTGAAATACCGACTTTGAAAAGATCACGGCGTAATTCTGCACGTTCACGTGTGGATAAAATTATGCCTGTATATGGAACAGCGAGACGTATTATTGCAATTATTTTTTTGAACGAAGCGTCATCAACCGCAAAGGGCGGATTATCAGAAGCAGGCGCATTGAACGCCGGTTCGATTCGCGGTACCGAAATTGTGTGAGGACCAACACCGAATCTTTGATCGAGATTAAATGCATGGTTTAGCATTGCAAGAGTTTCAAATTTGTAATCTGTTAGACCGAATAATGCTCCGATACCAACATCGTCAATACCGGCTTGAAGTGCACGGTCCATAGCAAATAACCGCCATGCGTAATCCCTCTTGGGTCCATCGGGGTGCATCTGCATATATGTTTTGTAATGATAAGTTTCCTGAAAGCATTGATAAGTCCCTATGCCAAAACTTTTTAAAGTTTTAAAATCTGCTATGCTCAACGGCGCAGTGTTTGCATTAATACGGCGGATATTACCGCCATTAAAATTTACATCGTAAATTGTTTTAATTGCTTCACCGATAAATTCCATACTCGATTTTTTCGGATGCTCACCACAGACAAGTAAAACTCTTTTGTGCCCCTGCTTAACTAAAAATTCCGTCTCACCTTTGATCTCGTCTAAGGTAAGAGTTTTGCGTTTTAATTCTTTATTATCTTTACGAAATGCACAATACAAACAATTGTTGATGCAAAGATTAGTAATGTAAAGCGGGGCGAACAAAACCAAACGGTTACCGTAAATTTTTTCTTTAACTTCTCGTGCTGTGTGAAAAAGTTCTTCGGCTATCTCCGGGTCATTAATATTGAGAAGAGCGGCGCTCTCGCTCAGCGTTAAACCTCTTGCTTCTTTTGATTTCTGAATCGCTTCCCTCTGAAGTGCATGATCATTAAGTCCGGCATCATCAATTAGGGAAGCAATATAAGATTCGTCAATAAATTCCATGGTGTGTCTCCGCAAGTAGAGTTTAATTTATTTTAGTTGACTAGGTAAAGCAATAAATATACCAGCAATATTATCGGTAGAATACGAATATAATTGAAATATTTTGGGAAGAAATGGAAAGTCTTTTCTTAAAAAAGAGAATAGAGGGTGGTTCTAAAAATTATCTTTTTTAAAAATTTAACACAGAGAACGCAAAGAATACGCCGAGTTCGCAGAGAATATTGAAGTTTTTAGAACCACCCTCTAGTAAAAGTTCATTGAACATTATTAACGGTTACCTGAAAGACAATATGAATAATTGTGCAATCACAAAACAGCATTTTCAGGTATTTCGATGTATCCTCGTGTGGCATTAAGTACGCACTTTATACCGTATGGAATAGTAATATTGTCTTTAATATGACCGTGCTTGATGTTGTAAAGCACGGGCAGTTTTTTATTTTGAAAATACTCTATTATCACTTCGTTAAGAGTAAATGATTGTTTGGTTGGATCTTGTTCAATACAATCAACAAAATGACCCAGAATAACACCGCTAATCTGTTTGAATATCTTTGCAAGACGCAGCTGATTCAGCATTCTATCAATTCTATAAGGTGCTTCATGGATATCCTCCAGCAAAAGAATCGCACCTTTTAGTTTTGGAAGATATTCCGTTCCAATCAGGGAGTTCAATAAACTTAAGTTGCCGCCTAGAATTCTTCCCGCTGCTCTTCCTTTGTTCAATAAATAAAATTTTTCTTTGCGCGGATTTTGAAGCTTTCCGATTTTTTTATTTGATGTGATCGTTCGCCAAAAAACCTCTTCCGTAAAGGCACTAACTTCATCATGAAAATCAACAGCAACCATTGGACCGGCAAATGTTATTAAACCGCACTTTGTAAAAAATGCAAGCTGCAATGCATTTATGTCGCTGTATCCGACAAAAATTTTGGGATTGTTACGAATGAGTTTATAATCAATTTTATCTAGAAGCCGTCCGGAACCGTAACCGCCACGAATGGAAAAAATTGCTTTGATCTGTTTGTTCCTAAACATTTCATGCAGATCGGCTACTCGTTGTGAATCCGACCCGGCAAGATAACCTTCTTGAGAACCGACATTTTTTCCCACTTCAACGCGGTATCCAATTTTTTCTAAATACTTCACACCGCTATTAATTTTTGTGAGGTCGTCTGGTGATGATGCCGGAGAAATTATTCCTATTACATCTCCGGGTTTCAGTTTTTTTGGTTTGATTATTCCCATTAACAATAATTTCCGTGAACGAATTCTATTTCAATATAGTAAAAGGATATATTCGATGCAAAATTTAAGTTGAAAATAGGAATAATTTGAAGAATAAATTGCATTTTATATCAGACAAAGGGTATTTTTAATTGTCCGGAAAAAGCTCAATTAAAGCCCATTCCTTGGTTCTAAATATTATAAGAGCTTTTATTCGATTGTTTGGTCACTTATGCCCCATTTTTCAAACTTTTTCTTGTGAGCAATGATTCTTGCGTTCACATAGAAAACCAAATTCTCTGCAATGTTTGTCGCATGGTCAGCCAACCTTTCAATATGACGCGTTAAAACTATCAAGTGAGCGCACGGTTCAATAAGCAACGGTTCATTTTGCATTTTAAGAACAAGTTCTTTGAAAATTTGTTTATTCAACTTGTCCACACTTTCATCATTGTCAATTACTTTATTGGCAAGATCAATGTTGCTGTTAATAAATGAATCAATAGCATTTTTCAACATTTCGCGCGCTTGTCTTCCCATTTCTAAAATTTGTGTCTCAGCAATAAGTGAATGATGTTCATCGGTTTTCTTAACTCGCTGCGCAATGTTCACAGCGATATCGCCGCATCTTTCTAACTGATTGTTAATCATCATCACAGATATTATGAAGCGCAGATCGACAGCAACAGGTTGGAAAAGAGCCAGAATATTTTCACACTGAGTCTGAATAAGGTTATCATATATATTCACCTCTAGTTCTTTGGCTTTTATTCCGCGGCATAATTCAACATTACCGGTTTCTAACGCAGTAAAAGCTCTTTCTGCTTGTTCATCTACAAGCGAAGCCATCTTAATCAGATTTATTTTCAAATTTTCTATCTGTTGATTGAAATTTTCTTGCATAAGCCCTTCCTTTTTTAGCCGTACTTTCCCGAAATATAATCTTCAGTTAATTTTTTTGATGGATTTGTAAATATACTTTTTGTTTGATTAAATTCAATCATCTCTCCCAATAACATGTAGCCAGTAAAATCCGATACACGTGAAGCCTGCTGCATATTGTGAGTTACTATAACAATAGTATAATTCTTTTTCAGGTCTAACATCAACTCTTCAATCTTCATTGTTGCAATTGGATCCAGAGCTGAGCATGGTTCGTCCATTAAAATAACTTCCGGTTGAACGGCTAATAAACGTGCAATACATAAACGCTGCTGCTGATCCAGAGGTAATTCCAATGCAGGATGATCGAGTTTATCTTTCACTTGATCCCAAAGCCATGCACCTCTTAAACTTCTTTCTGCAATCTCATCGGATTCTTTCTTGTTCCTTATACCGGCAATTCTAAGTCCATAGACAACATTATCATAAATCGAAAGTGGAAACGGATTGGGTCGCTGAAAAACCATTCCTACTCTTTTTCTTAACTCGGCAACTTCCAAAGATGAATGATAAATATCTATCTCATCAAGAAGAACACCTCCCGTTATTTTAACTCCGTGGATTAAATCATTCATCCGGTTTAAGCTGCGCAACAATGTTGATTTGCCACAACCCGAGGGACCAATCAATGCAGTAATCATTTTTTGCTGGACAGACATATTCACTGATATTAGCGCTTGGAATTTACCATAGAATAGATCCAGCTTATCAATCTCAATTTTATTTTGTGCAACCGTTTTCATTCCCGTCATCAGCCGAACCTTCCTGTAATGTAATCACTTGTTTCGGTTCTGTTAGGAGTAGTAAAAATTTGTTCTGTTGAACCTATTTCAATCAACTCACCCATCAAGAAGAATGCTGTATTATCCGCTACTCTTGCTGCCTGTTTAGTATTGTTGGTTACTAAAATAATTGTATAATTTTTTTTCAGAACTGTAAGTGCATCTTCTATCTTAGCAGTTGAAATTGGATCCAATCCGGAACAAGGTTCGTCAAGAAGAATCACATCTGGTTCCATTGCAAGCACCCGCGCAAGACAGAGCCGTTGCTGCTGCCCGCCAGAAAGTCTCATCCCTGAGGTTCTTAAACGGTCTTTGACTTCGTCCCAAAGGTATGAATCGGTTAAACTTTTTTCCACCAATTCATCCAATCGCTTTGAATCGTTAACACCTGATAGACGCACGCCATAAACAACATTTTCATAAATACTCATTGGTAACGGAACGGGCATTGCAAAGACCATTCCGACTTTTTTCCGTAATGCAACAACATCATAATCCGGTTTGTAAATGTCTTCTTCATCCAATAAAATTTTCCCTTCGATTCGTGTCCCATCTTCCAAATCGTTCATACGATTTAGTGCTCTTAAGAAGGTAGTTTTACCGGAACCCGATGGTCCAATGATTCCCAAAATCTTATTGGCATGTATTTCAAAATTAACCCGTTTTAAAACTTTTTCTGCATTGAAAAATAAGTCCATATCTTTTATGTGAAATTTTATCTTCATCAATTGACCAATAAATTTAACTTCTCTTTGCGATAAAACGGTGCATCAGCCAGTAAGCTGAAAGATTAACCATCAGTACAGCAATTATAAGTGTAGCGGCGGTACTGTAAGCATTCTCTGCTGAAATTCCTTCACGTGCTAAAATATAAAAATGAACCGCCATTGTACGTGTCGAATCGAAAATTGAACTTGGAATCCGTAATGAAGATCCGGCGGTAAATATCACTGCGGCAGTCTCTCCTATCGCACGACCAATGCTAAGCATAACGCCGGTTACAATGCCCGGAAGCGCATTTGGCAAAATTACTTTTTTGACTGTCTGCCAGCTTGTGGCACCCAGAGAGAAGCTGACTTCACGATAAGATTTTGGTACTGCTCTAATTGCTTCTTCCGATGTACGGATTATAGTCGGCAAAATCATAACCGCTAATGTCAATCCGCCGGAAAGAATAGACCATCCAAATTCAAGTGTAACCACAAAAAATATATAACCGAATAAACCAAAAATGATCGATGGAATTCCGGCAAGACAATCTGTTCCAAATCGAATTATTCTTGTTGCTTTTGTTTCTTTAGTATATTCGGAAAGATAAACCGATGTGAAAATTCCTAATGGTGTTGCGGAGAATGTGGTATATTCACCGAATTTCCTGCAACCATAATAACTGCCATCGTTTCGCCAATGGCACGTCCCATCCCAAGAATTATACTTGCAATGATTCCGGATTTAGAAGCTTTAAATGATTATATAGGATATGTTGCCCCTGGAAGTTTGTTCTCTTAGAAAATTGCAGTAAAGTGATTAATCTTGAAGTAACAGAAGTTTACTATTTAGTTAAAAGGGACTTTTGAAAAATAGGATTATCTATCATAGAATGGCAACTTTTTTAATAGCACGCGGATGACGCGGATTTGGCAGATTTTCGCTGATTAAATCTGTGTGAATCCGTTTAATCTGCGCCATCAGTGTGCTATTCTTAATTTTTCAGAGGTCACTTAAAAATAATTCGCCAAGAATATCATGTGATTGTACACTAAACAATTTTATCTTTTCCATCATTAGTATCTTTATATCTTTCAAGTTTTTTTTTATGCGCAATTATTTTTGCTTCAACGTAAAAGACTAAGTTCTCGGCAATGTTTGTTGCGTGATCTGCCATTCGTTCAATGTGACGAGACATCACAACAAGATGAGTACAAGCTTCAATTAATTCCTGGTTCGACTGCATTTTTGAAACAAGAAAATTGAATATTTGTTTATTCAGATTATCAACCTTTTCATCGCTTGAAATAACTTTACTTGCAAGCTCTGTATCATTTTTAATAAATGAATCAATCGCATCTTTAAGCATAGATTGAGCAGTACGCGCCATATCAATAATTTGAGACTCAACAACCAGAGAACGTTCGCTACCGGCTTTTTTAACTCTTTGAGAAATATTTACCGCAATATCTCCGCAGCGTTCTAAATTGTTGTTGATCATTATCACCGACATTACTAATCTTAAATCAACTGCAACCGGCTGGAATAACGCGAGAACATTTTCACACTGAGTTGTAATCAAATTATCATAAGCATCTATTTCCAGATCTTTCGATTTAACTCCTTTGCATAATTCGATGTTGCCGGTTTCCAGAGCAGTAATAACTTTATCAACTTGTTCATCAACAAGAGATGCCATTTTAACAAGATTATTTTTTAATTCTTCTATTTCTTCTTGAAAATGTTCTTTCATAAAATTTTCCTTTTTATTATCCGAACCGACCCCGGATATAATCTTCGGTTTGTTGTTTCTCGGGTGATGTAAACATTTTTTTTGTATCGGAAAATTCAATTAGCTCACCCATATAGAAAAATGCAGTGTAGTCGCTTACACGTGCGGCTTGCTGCATGTTGTGAGTTACAATTACAATCGTATAATCTTTTTTCAACTCAAAGATCAAGTCTTCTATTTTTGTTGTAGAGATCGGATCGAGCGCACTCGCAGGTTCATCCATCAAGATAACTTCAGGATCTACTGCCAATGTACGAGCGATACAAAGTCTTTGCTGCTGACCTCCGGAAATGTTTGCACCGGAATCATCCAAATTATTTTTTACTTCATCCCAAAGCGCCGCTTGTTTTAAACACTTTTCAACAATGGGAGTCAATTTCTTTTTATTTCGCACTCCATTTAATCTCAAACCGGCTGCAACATTGTTAAAGATGGACATTGTCGGAAATGGATTTGGTTTTTGAAAAACCATTCCAATTCTCTTGCGTAATAATACCGGATCAGTTTTGGCTAAATCTTCTCCGTCTAGTAGAATTTCTCCTTTTATTGTTCCGCCAACTACTTCATGCATTCGATTCAGAGTTCTGATAAATGTTGATTTACCACAGCCGGAAGGACCGATAATAGCCACAACCTTATTTTTTGGAATATTCAGAGAAATATTATTGAGAACTTTGTTCTTACCGTAATAAGCATCTAAATTTTTAACAGATAATTTTATTTCCATAATCTTTCAACGTACCTAATTCGTTTTATATTTTGATCGAGTTATAATTCTGAATACTAAGCTGAGTACCGAAATTAAAAGTATCAGCACCAGTGCAGCAGTCCATGCTTGCTGATTCCAATCCTCGAACGGAGATTTTGCATAATCATATATGTACACTGTAAGAGAAGCGATTGGCTGACCAATATTAGTTGACCAGAAACGATTACCAAGTGCAGTAAATAATAATGGTGCTGTCTCTCCTGCGGCTCTTGATAGACCCAATAATACGCCTGTTGCAATTCCCTTCCATGCTGTACGCAAAATTATTGCGAGTGTTGTTTTCCATTTAGGGATTCCTAAAGCTAATCCGGCTTCGCGCAACGAATGAGGGACAAGTTTTATCATCTCTTCCGTGGTTCTTGTGATTGTCGGAATCATTAGAATTCCTAATGCAATTCCGCCTGCTAAAGCAGAAAAATGTTTCATTGGTAAAACAACCATCGTGTATGCAACAACTCCTACTACAATTGAAGGGATACCACTTAAGACATCCGTCAAAAATCTCACCAAAAAAACAAACTTATTGTTTCCAAATTCCGATAGATACGTTCCCGTCATAACTCCAACCGGAATTCCGATGGCGCCGCCTATTCCAATTAGAATAAGTGTCCCAACAATTGCGTTTGCCATACCTCCGCCCGGTTCTCCAACAGGTTTTGGCATTGCAATAAAGAAATCAAGATTTAGATAAGTAACTCCTTTGGAAATCGTGTAATAGAAAATGAAAACCAACGGTATGATAGCAGCTAACGCAGCGACAAATGTTAACAACATCATAATTGAACTTGTTAGTTTTCTTTTATAGTAAAAATATTTTGAATTCATTAAGCTGTTTTCCATTTTCTACTCATACTCCAAACCAATAGATGCGCGAACGCATTAATAATTATTGTTATCACAAATAAAACTAATGCTAATTGAATCAATGCGCTCAAGTACATCTCGGAAGTTGCTTCGGTAAACTCATTAGCAATTACACTTGCCATTGTGTAAGATGGATCAAAGAGTGAAGGAGAAATTAATGCTCTGTTTCCAATTACCATTGTTACTGCCATTGTCTCGCCAATAGCTCGTCCCAATCCTAACATTGTTGCACCAAGAATACCTGACTTTGCATCTTTCAAAACAATAATTGTTGATTGCCATTTTGTTGCACCGAGTGCTAATGCTGCTTCACGTTGTGAGTGAGGAACAGATTTTAGCACATCGCGTGAGATGGATGAAATAATAGGTAGAACCATAATCGAAAGAATTAATACGGCGGCTAACATTCCAAATCCATAAGGCGCACCTCTGAAGAATGGCAAGAAACCTAATTTATCTGACAGGTAAGGTTCAACATCAGTACGAATCCACGGTACCAAAACGAATATTCCCCACAAACCATAAATTACACTAGGGATACCTGCTAATAATTCGACCAGAAATGAAAGAGGTTTTTCCAACCAGGGTGGTGCTACTTCCGCCAAATATATTGCTACTCCGATACTGAGCGGCAGAGCAATAATCAACGCTAGCAATGAAGAAACAACTGTACCATAAATGATTGGCAACGCGCCATATATTTCTTGAACAGGGTCCCATGTTGAATTGACTAAAAAACTCCAGCCAAATTTATCTATAGATAATTTAGAACCCAGATACATCTCATAACCCATCAGTAGAACAAGCAGAAAGACTGACACCGCAAACAGCAATGTCAGTCTTTCGAATATCAGATCACCAAGATTATGAGAAGAAAATATTTTCTTTAGTATATTATTTTCAAATTTCTTTTTTACACTACTCACAGTTAGGCCGGTTTACTATTTAATTTTTTTTCCATTTGCAGTTATTGTAGCAATGTTCTTTTCGCACATCTTAGCTACTGCTTTGGGAAGTGGCGCATAATAAAGTTCGGTAGCAAATGATTGCCCTTTACCCATAGCCCATTTCAGGAATTTCACAAGAGCTCTGGCTTTTGCTTCATCTTTCATATTCTGATAAATAAGCAGCCAGGTAAATCCGGAGATTGGATAAGAGTTTTTACCGTCTGGATCTGTAATTGAAACGCGGAGATCTGCGGGCATATTTTTAGCGGCGCCTTCTGCTGCAGCACTTACAGATTCAAAAGTAGCTTCAACAAATTTTCCCGCTTTATTTTTCATATTGGCATAAGCAATTTTGTTTTGGACTGCGTATGCTAATTCAACATATCCAATTGCCCCTTCGGTTTGTTTAACCAATCCCGCAACGCCATCATTTCCTTTTCCGCCTAATCCAACGGGCCAGTTTACGGAAGTGCCTTTACCAACTTTGGTTTCCCATTCTTTGCTGACTTTGCTTAAATAATCCGTAAAGATGAAAGATGTACCGCTGCCATCGGAACGGTGAGCAACTACGATTGTTGCGTTTGGAAGATTCAATTTTGGATTTAATTTTTTAATAGCGGCATCATTCCATTTAAGAATTTTGCCTAAAAAGATATCTGCAAGTGTAGTCCCATCAAGGTTCAACCCTGATACACCGGGTACGTTGTATGCAACAACTACAGCACCCATAACGGTTGGAATATGAAGAATATCAGTCTTTTGTTTTGACTTAGCTTCATTCAATTGTTTATCATTCATTGGACCATCTGTGGCGCCAAAATCAACGGTTCCTTCTGTGATTTGTTTAATTCCACCGCCGCTACCAATTGCTTGATAGTTAAATTGTACACCGGTCATGTTTTTGTATTCATCAAACCACTTTGAATAAATTACCGCTGGAAATGTTGCGCCAGCACCGTTTAATTGTAACTGTGCGTTAGCAATCGAAGAAACCGAAAGCGCTAAAAATATTGCTGCGATTATTGTTCTGATTTTCATTTTTGTCTCCTATTAATTTAATTAAAATGAATATGCAAATGTTATTCTTGCAACTAAATCCTTTGTGGAATTTCCTTGTGCATCTTTTGCCTGGTAGCTTACATATTGGAAGTTTGGTATTACACTAACGTTCTTAGCTGGACGATAATCGAGACCTGCCATTAAGAATGTGTTCCCATCGTTATCAGCATCCGTGTTTGGATCGTAACTATCAAATCTCCCAACAATTTTGAAATCTTCGGATAATGACGCCCATCCCCATAAAGACACACCAAAACTATTCTGACTTTGAAGAGCTGTTGTTGCAGATTTTGCAAAGTTGTTTTGAATACTTCTTGTAAAAGCTTCAAGACCGAGTGAAAAATTTTCTTTCTGCTTGTATCCTAAAAATACTGAGCCCACAAATTGATTGTTGGATTTTGATTGATGGTCAAAATTATCAAGTTTATCACCCTTGGATGCATAATCTCCATGAACAGTTGCTTGTAATCCTTCGGCGAGTTTGAAATGAAACATTGCGGAATATCTTTTATACTTATCTGTTTCCGGAGCGTTCCCGCTATTGTTAGCAATCTTCAACCAATAATTAACTGAACCATCTCCGGTTAATTTGCCTTTCAGGTCAACACCAAAATCTCTTGAGGGAACTATACCATCTAAATCCAAAATTGTTTTCTCCAATGAACGATAACCCCAGGCAGCTTCTGATACATCATATGCGGGAGTAGGTGCAATACCAAGAATCATATCTGATCCATTGAATATTCCTTTCCATTTTAGATATGCATCTTTAACCATTACTCCAAGTTTCCCGCCCGAGGTTAATGAACCGGCGCTTTGGTCTGCTTCTAAACGGAAACGAGATCCAAAATTATCTGATATTATATAATCAGTTGTAAAATAAATTCTTCTGAATTGAAAGCCGTTTTGGTCTTTTTTGGATGCAGTTGTATTATCAATGTTATAGAAAAAATCGCTATACATTAAGCCGCTGAATTTAGGTTGATTTTGTGCAGATAAAAAATTGCCCATAAAAATGAGCAAAGTAATAATGCGAAACACTTGTTTCATTTTTCTCTCCTCTCTCCAAGTTTAATGTCATCTCCAAATGACTTAGCAATATTATGGATTCAATGTTAACTCAGTGTTAAGCCAATGTTAAGAAATTGTTAAGAAAAGAGAGATAAACTGAGATGAGATAAACTAAATATTGGGGCGCCCGCTTGGAGAACGAGACGCCCCTGGAACTGGGAGAGAGAGAGAGATTTTACTTTAAAAGTGTCATTTTCTTTGTAACACTGAATGAGTTTGATTCAATTCTGTAGATATAAATGCCGCTTGAAAGTTTAGAAGCATTCCAATTTATATTATAAGTACCTGCTTCTTTGTATCCATCTACCAGGTTGGCAACAATCTGTCCGAGCAAATTAAAAACGACTAATTTCACATTACCTGACTGAGGCAAAGAGAATCTGATTGTTGTTGTTGGATTGAAAGGATTCGGATAATTTTGAGAGAGTTCAAAATTTGTTGGTACTGTTTCTGTTCTCTCTTCTTTGACAGATGTAATAACTGATGTCATATGAATTGTTGACCAGCCGGCTGTCCAATCTTGTGTGCCAAATGCACCAACATATGTTGCTGTAACATCAAAAAATCCATCGCTTGGAGGTGTTGCACCACCAATTAATGCTGGCGAACTTACTTGTGGCAATGCATTAGGATTTGGAAGAGCAAATGGGTTGTTCAATTGCGCCTTGCCATTTGTATCAAAGTATCTGTTGTTATTGATTGTGAACCAATTATTATAATCAAATCCAGCTACTCCATCTTTTGTATCAACTGTTTTTGCTGCACCGGCTACTATTCCATTAGTAAACCACATATATCCGTCTTTCAAATCTTTATTTGTCTGTGAACCATCAATATATAAAGCTGTTTTAGGCCACCCTACTATTAATGTGTTTGTAATCTTGTTCTGTGATGATCTTCTTAAATGCATTCCATAAGTATATTTTGCATCTATTGCAGTAGTTGGTGTTGCTTTCGGTCCTATCAATGTTACATTCCACCATGTTGGTGATGTTCTTGGTGTGTTCAAGGAACCTGTTCCATCGTTATCACTTTCGAATCCGTTTGATGTACCGGCTTGATCTGCAACTAAAGGATCTCTTACACCTAACAAGAATTGCAACTTACCCTGGAAACCAAAATCTGTATCGAAATCGTCATCGGTTCCTGCATAAGCAATTAAGTGTTTACAATTTACTGTACCGCCAAACCATTCGTATGAATCGTCACCTGAGTAATAAACCTGGATGTAATCAATCGTAGTTCCGGCACCAACTCCGCCAAATGTTAATCCGTTAATTTCATTATCTTTTGCAAATGCAACACCAGGATATTCTATTCTTACATATTTTAACGTACCGCTATTATCATTAGGATCAGTTCCACCATAAATATCATTCGCATCTCCGGTTCCTTCAATCTGACCGGAACCACCTGCCGGGTTGATCGGTGCTTTTCCTAA
>JAJYXU010000034.1 GCA_021801605.1 Bacteroidota bacterium | reverse complement strand
CAATTTTCAGTAATTTTCAATAGCTATTTAAGAACGGAAGATTTGAGAGCATCTATTAACTGGCTAAATAATTGAGATAAGAGACCGTATTGCGGAACCAAAAAAACTTGTTTAAAAATATTCTTTGTTTCAAGTTATAGCAGAAATAAAAAAATCGAAAGTGTCGCAAATAAAGCTCGATAATGAAAAAGCCGTTTAGTGTTTTATAAGGATTCGACACCCTTGAATTTCTCTTTGCGGTTTTTTTGTTTTTAAACGTTCATTGAATTGGTGAAAAGTTAATCGAAAAAATTGATTACAAAATTGATTACTAATTCTTCATTTTTGCGTAATCAAACTGTAATCAATGGTAAAACTTACTTCCGGTTGGAATTAAAAAAGTAGCTTTAAGAGTGGTTTTTGAGCCACCTGGCGGAATTGAACCGCCGACCCACGCATTACGAATGCGTTGCTCTACCAGCTGAGCTAAGGTGGCTTATTAAGAGAAGATGGATGATGGAAAATAATCTACATTAATTATCATACATCAAACATTACATTATCTCAATTTCTTTTTATGACGATTTTTTCTCAAACGCTTTTTACGCTTGTGAGTAGCCATTTTGTGGCGTTTTCTTTTTCTACCGCAAGGCATTTACATCCTCCTTTTAATGTGTTTTAATTAATTCTTTTGCTTTTTGTCCGATCTCGTTAGTCGAATCTATTTCAATTGCTTTTTTCCAATAACCGAGTGCTTTATCAGTATTACCGGCAGACATATTTACTATACCAAGATTTAAATTAGCAATTTGATGTTTTGGATTTATTTTTAATGCTTTCTCCATAGAAGACATTGCCTCTGCACTCCTTCCGGTTTCGAAATAACAAACTCCCATATCAACCCATACATCTGCTTCTTTTGGAAATTGTTTTAGGTAAAGATTATATTTTTCTATCGCCCTCTCTTTCAAACCGGAATCATTTAACAAATGGGCTAGCTGCAAGAGAGATTGAAAATCCTTTGGATTTTTCTTTATGGTTGTTTCAAGCGAACTTATCTGTTCAAGATGATTGAGATCAACACCTGCATGAGGATTGTTAAGATCAGCTTGTTGAGATGAAACCGCTGGAGGTGCTGGATCGAAAATGCCGGAAGAATAGACTAAGACGGCTCCAATCAAAATCAAAAATAATATCAAATAAAATAATTTTGTTGATGAAAGAGATTTTGTGTTTTTTACTTCTTCAGTAGATATTTTTTTCTTCCTGTTCTTAACAGTTCCCGTTTTATTTTGTACACTTTGCGGATTATTAGATTTTTTTTCAGAAGCTGAAGCATTATTTTTAATTTCTCTTACAAGAGCTGCACCGCAACTAGAACAAAATTTGTCATCAACATTTACAACTTCTCCACAAACTGAACATCTTGCCATTTCACTCTCCTAAATCAATCTTTATTTATTTTCAAATCCATTTCTTTCATTCCGGCATCAACAGCAGACTTGAAGTCTTTGGAAAACTTAAACATTGGAACATAATGATCGCCGACATAAACTTTTTCACCTGTTCTGGGATTACGAGCATAACGTGCTTTTTTCTTTTTCACACGATAACTGCCAAACCCACGAATCTCAATTCCTCTTCCTTCACGTAAAGCTCCAATAACAGTATTTAAGAAACCTTCAACAATTGCTTCGGTTTCTAACTTCGTTAAACCGGTTCCGGAAGCAACTTTTTCGACAATATCCGCCTTCGTCATCTCTAACCTCTAATTTTTAAGTGAGTTACAGATAAAAGTGGGTCAAAAAATATTAAAAAGCAGGGTAAAAACAAATTAATTAGATACGATTCAAAAAATGAAAAATTTCAACCTATCTCAATAAATAAATTTTGCCTCACTTTAATACAAAGTATACCCCATAAATTGTTCTAAAAAGTGTGAAATTAAACCACATTCACAACTTATCTACTGGTACAATGTTTGTCTAGAATTCAATAAAAATATGGTTTTTAAAATGACTCTACTTCCGATTATATATACAAGCGTACTAATTTTTTCAGCTTTCATGTTATTTGTAATTTTTCTTTCATATATCATATACAAAGCAAAATCGAAAGACAGAGTACCGGTCTATCTTAAACATTTTGATCCGCTTGGAAACCGTCTTGCAGTTCAACCTCTTATAATGAACAATAATATTATTAAGCAGACTAGCGTTACAACTTCTTTTCCCTCTCAGAAAAAAGTAATTCATTTGGATCCTGCGAGAATGAAAAATAGACAAGATGATTATACTCAAGCAGTGCAAGTTATGCAGAGAGGAAAATTTTCGAGACAAAGAAACGAACAAGTTGTTCAAAACGAAAACTCTATTAGAAAAACAAATTATAAATCCAAACCGATTTCAGCAAGAATTGAAGTAATGAATAATACTGAAAAATATAAAACCAAATTCATGAATGAAGAAAGCAAAAAAATAACTGTCCCAAATCGTTATACAGATCATGGAGATGTTAATCTGCTAACTTTTTATAGCGATTTATCAGATCTTGATTTCGTTTCATTATCTACCCCGCAAGCGAACAAAGCAATTTAGCATAGAATAAGAGAATTGTTGTAGAAAGGATATTTTTATATTTTGACACATGGAAATAATCCCAATCATTTATACCGCATTAGAAATTGTTTTTGTGTTAACTCTCTTTACTTTAGCATTTTCTCATTTCTATAATAAAGTAAAAGTAAAAAAGGGAAGGACTGTTAAACCACACAAGAACAATCCCAAACAATTAGAACAAAAAGAAATAATTGAAGACCATTTGAAACCAATCCCTAGACCTTTTACAGAGCAGAAGGGAAAATCAGTCGATGAAAAGGGACAAAATGAAGATCAAAAAAAACAAGTTGGAAAAATTTCTACTCAGCAAAAAGTCGGAAAGAATACCGAAAAACCCAAAATCCGTAATAAAAGATTAATCATTCTAAAAAATCTCGCTGACAACCCAAAGAAAGAAACAAAAATTCAAGGAGCTAAAAAGAAAGTTGAGAATGGACCATCTAATTCACTCGGCGGTGAAATTCTTGATAAATATGTTGAAGAAGGTGACCGCAATATGTACACGCTTAATGTAAAAGTGAAAAAGGAAAAACCGAAAGAATAATTTTCATTTAAGAAATGAAGCCAAAAAACGTTTTATATATCAAAAACATGGTTTGCAACCGCTGCATTAAGGTTGTTAAGGAAGAGTTTGAAAAGCTCGGCGTAGTTATAAAAAGCATCTCATTAGGCGAAGTTGAAACTGAGCAATCCATCGAAACATTGCCGACAGAAAAGATAAAAGAAATTCTTATTGAGAACGGGTTTGAACTTATTGAAAACAAAAAAGCAAAATTGGTTGAAAGAATTAAAAGTTTTTTGATCAAAACGATTTACGAAAATGAAAACATCATAAGTGAAAATCATAAATACTCGCAGCTTATTGAGAAGGAGCTGGGATTAGATTATAATTATTTGAGCAGTTTATTTTCCTCTCAGGAAAGCATTACAATTGAGCAATATATTATACTGCAAAAAATAGAGCGGGCTAAAGAACTACTGAAATATGGAGAACTAACACTTAGCGAGATTGCCTATAAATTAGGATACAGCAGTGTTCAGCATCTATCCAATCAATTTAAAAAGATAACAGGATTTACCGCCAGCCAATTTAAGTCTATGACAAAAAATATGCGTAAACCGTTAGACAGAATCAGTTAATCATTTATCTTCCCCACTTTTCGCCTCAAAACTGATAAAATTTTATAACATATTTCCAAAATTATGTAACGGTAAAATACGCAGAAGAGTTATTTTTACATCGTCAAAGAAATTATAAAGGAGTTTTAAAATGACTACGAAAGAATTCAAAATTGAAGGAATGAGTTGCGGTCACTGTGTTATGGCTGTAAAAAAAGAACTATCGAAACTAAACTTAGAATCGGCAGAAGTTGAAATCGGTTCAGCTAAAGTAAATTTCGATGAAACGAAAGTAGATTCATCATCAATTGAAAACGCCATTTCTGAAGCAGGTTATAAAGTTGTGAAATAGAAAGGATTTATAATGAAACAGATTAATCTTCCCGTTGAAGGAATGACATGTGCAAGTTGCGTCGCTCGCGTAGAAAAAATAATAAGCAAGTTCGACGGAGTTAAAAATGTAAACGCTAATCTTGCTACGGAACGCGTTTCATTCGATGTGGAGAATGATAATTTTAATCTTGATTCTGTTGCAGAAGCAGTTCAAGATTACGGTTACAAATTAAAAGTGGAATCTACAACCGATCTGAAATTATACTCCGGGAGTGGTGAATCATCGGTTTCAGAAAAAGACGAATACTTTGAAGAGATAAAAAAAGATTTTCTTCTTGCTCTTGTTCTTACTCTCCCCGTTTTCGCTATTAGCATGTTAATTGATTATTCGTTCTTCAAAAATGTTTGGCCGTTTTCCGTAGATTACACTCACAAGATATTATTGATCATGATAACACCGGTAATCTTTATCAGCGGAAAAAGATTTTATAAAATATTCTGGACTAACCTTAAGCATTTTTCGGCGGAAATGAATTCTCTGGTTGCTATCGGAACAGGAGCCGCTTACGGTTACAGCACTGTTGCAACTCTTTTTCCGGAAGTTGTCTCAATTCATGGGGAACTTCCGCACATCTATTTTGAAACTGCGGGTGTTATTATCACTCTCATCCTTATGGGGAAACTGCTTGAACATAATGCCAAAAGGAAAACCAACTCTGCAATAAAAAAATTAATTGAACTCAAGCCGAAGAGCGCAAGAATCTTGATCGGTGAAAAAGAAACCGAAATAAAAATTTCCGATCTGCAAGTTGGAAATATTGTTATCATCAAACCAGGAGAAAAGATTCCGGCAGATGGGATAATTATTTGGGGCAGTTCTGCAATTGATGAAGCAATGATAACTGGTGAAAGCATTCCAAGCGAAAAAATTATCGGTTCAAAAGTAATTAGCGGAACTATCAACAAAAACGGTGCATTCAATTTTAGAGTAACTGAAGTTGGTGACAATACAGTTCTTGCTCAAATTATCCGGCTTGTAGAACAAGCACAGTCTTCCAAACCGCCAATACAAAAATTAGTTGATAAGATTGCATCTGTTTTTGTGCCGGTTGTTGTACTGATTGCCTTCATAACATTTATTGTATGGCTGTTTATCGGCGGACATAATTCGTTTAGCGTTGCATTAATTAATTTTGTTGCCGTTCTAATTATTGCGTGCCCATGCGCGCTAGGACTTGCAACACCCACAGCTATAATTGTAGGAAGCGGACTCGGTGCTTCAAATGGAATTTTAATACGTAACGGTGAGAGTTTAGAGATCGCACAAAAAATTACAACTGTCATTTTCGATAAAACCGGAACACTTACAGAAGGCAAACCGGCTGTCAGTGAAATTGCGCCGCTAAATATTTCCGAAGATGAATTGCTTCAACTTAGCGCTTCGCTCGAATCTAAATCCGGGCATCCATTGGCGATTGCGATTGTGGAAGCGGCTAAATCGAAAAATATTTCTTTGTCTCAGCCGGAATCATTTCAAAATTTATCAGGATTTGGTTTAACAGGAATTGTAAACGGTCTTGCTCTTCTTGTTGGTAATCTAAATTTGATGAGTGAGTATTCGATCAAAACAGAAATTGTGAAAGAACAATTTGATAAATTGACAACGGGAGGCAAAACTGTCATCTGCATTTCAATAGACGGCGAACTAAAAGGAATGATTGCAGTTGAAGATAAACTGAAAGAAAGTTCTGTAAGAGCGATAAATGAATTGAACGAGATGAAAATAAAAACAGTAATGCTTACTGGGGATAATTACAAAACCGCAGAAGCAATCGCTAAAAAAGTGGGAATCTCGGAATTCCGTGCCGAAGTTTTGCCCGAAGAAAAAGCCGATATTGTTAAAGAATTTCAGAGCAAAGGAGAGGTGGTTGCAATGGTAGGCGATGGGATAAATGATTCTCCAGCACTTGCACAAGCTGACGTTGGAATTGCAATTGGTACCGGAACGGATGTTGCAATTGAAACGGCACAGATTACATTGGTTCAAGGGAATTTATTAGGCGTATCAAAAGCAATTACTCTTTCGCGGCATACAATAAGCACAATTAAGCAAAATTTATTCTGGGCTTTTATTTATAATACAGTTGGAATTCCATTAGCAGCGCTTGGAATGCTGAATCCTATGATCGGCGCTTTGGCTATGTCGCTTAGTTCCGTTTCGGTTGTAAGTAATTCATTGCGATTGAAGAGAGCAAAAATTTAACACTGTCATGCTGAGTGAAACGAAGCATCTCAAGCATCGAAAATAATTCCAAGAAGTGGTGTCACACTGAGCGAAGACGAAGTGTGACGATAGTTGTTAACTCCATTTCTCCGGCTAATGCCGGATTCATTCAGAATGACAAGTTGTGCAACACGCTCTACCGGCAGGTAGGTCGCTCGAAATGACTCGTCATTTTTGAGAATCAAATAGAATGTTAGGGAAAATATGAAAAACTACGAACTGCAAACAAAACCTTTCATTGTTCCAACAAACGACGGCAAATTGATTGAAGAACATTTTGGCAAAGCGAGCATTGACATTGGCGATTACAGCTTCGCCCATATGATCGCTCCCGCCGGATGGTCGGAATCGTTTCAGACTCCCGAATTTGATGAGATCACTTATATCTTCAGCGGCAAGAAAAAAATTGAAGTTGATTGTGAAGAGATAATTATTTTAGAAAAGAACCAATCAATTTGTGTAAAGAAAGGAAGCCGTGTACGATACTCCAATCCGTTTGAAGAACCATGTGAGTATGTATCGGTATGTGTCCCTGCATTTACAATTGATAGAGTGAATCGGAAAAAATAATTAATACTGGGAAGGACTTACAAAATTCTTTACGCCCACAAAATTTTCGTTTGGCATTTATTGAAGACAATAAAATTAATCCAACCTATTAGCATAGTATCTGGGTTTCCTTTTTTGGTGGGCAATGGCAAGTATATAAATTCTTCCGTCATCAATACGAAAAATAATTGAGAAAGGAAATTTTCTTAATAATGCTATCCTAAACTCATTGAAATAAATCGGGAATTCAAAGGGACTGCTTCTAATTCGTTTCAGTATATATTCAATTTCCAGAATAAACTTCTTACCCAAACCGAACACAAGCTCATCATAATAATCACGGGCATCGAGAAGTTCCTTTTCAGCTAATTTGTGAAAATCAGTTTGTATCATTCATATTTTGATTTTGCTTCTTTGATTACAAGTTCGGCATCCTTTCTCATTGAGGCATCTATTTTTAGCTGTTCATGTCTATCTTTAACTTCTTCTTGCCATATTTTATCTATGTTTTGAATATTTTCAGAATCAATGCTTTCAAGAAGTTTATATGAAAGTTCCGCCCTTTCTTTTGCAGATAAAGACAGCGCCGCTTCTTCTATTTCTTTAATACTCATTTAAAATCCATTTTTATTTGTGTTAAATATGATAAATTGGTAATCGATATGCAATTTCCAATATGTTGGAGCGAACCGTTTCAAACTCCCGAATTTTATGAAATAACTTACATCTTCAGCGGTAAGAAAAAATTTGAAGTTGATGGTGAAGAGATAATTTTAGAAAAGAACCATTGAGTCTACTCTAAAAAGGTATATTTAAAGTGAAAATGTTTTGAATTGGGTTTGTATTCATATAGTAAAATTGCATGAAAGCTCTTTTTAGATACGCCTCATCAATCAATTTGCGTGAGGAAAGGAAGCCGTGTGCGCTACTCAAATCCGTTTAGCGAACCATGCGAGTATGTATCGGTTTGTGTTCAGGCATTTACAATTAATCGGGTGAAGAGAGAAGAGTAAACAGCTAATAGAAAGCTTACAAAACTGATTTTCATTAATCGCTTCTGAGGATTGTAGAGATTCCCAAAAGAAATATTTTCAACTTTTTCTTTTCCTTAGAGTAATAATTTTATAGATCATTGGCAGAAAGAAACTAATATATATATGAAATAAATATTCCCCCTGCGATACTAATACTTAAATTTTTCCAAAATGTTTTGTGCTCATTTATTATAAAAGGAAGCAGCGCCGCAAAGGTTGTCAATGTAGTAGATATTATAGCTCGAAGTCGGGTTTTTGCCGCGTTTACCTTTACACAAATAACTTAGTGTGAAGAACTAAACCCAAAACCAGATCTAAACGACTGCATCGAAGACGCGGCCGTTTGGAAAAACTAGACGGGGATTATTTCATCAAAAGCATCTTCTTTGATTGAGCAAATTTACCGGCGTTAATAGTATAAATATAAATTCCACTCGTTAATCTGCTTGCATCAAAAGTTACATTGTGGTATCCCGCTGTTTTATTTCCACAAACTAGTATTATAGCAATTTAATTTTGGTGCAAGGTTAAAATTCCATATATTTACAAGAGTAATGTATATAAAAATCTTGCAAAGCCATGGAAAAAACTTTAGTGAATTTAACACCCCCACAAGTGAAATTATTAAAAGAATTTAAGCAAGAGGGACAAAGAAGTTTACGAGAAATTAACCGGGTAAATATACTCCTGCTTCTTCATAAGGGAAAACAGGCAAAGGAGATTGCAGATTATTTAGATGTGGGGCGAAATACAGTCAGTCGTACAAAACAGAAATTTATACGAGATGGAATTAAAGCTGCACTGGAAGAAGTCCTTCGCCCTGGTCAGCCTAAGAAATACAAACAAAAGCAGGAAGCAGAAATTATTGCCTTAGCATGCAGTGCTCCTCCTGAAGGTAGGGAAAGATGGACGCTTGAGTTGCTTACAAAACAGATAAAGAAAAAAGAAAGTTTAGAAACGATCAACAGGGAAAGCGTGCGGTTGATATTAAAAAAAACCAATGTAAGCCTTGGTTGAAAAAAATGTGGTGCATTGCGGAAATAACCCTAGAATATAGGGAACGAATGTACCGTTTATTAGATTTGTATGAAGAGCAATACGATCCTAAGCGTCCGGTGGTTAATGTAGATGAAAAGAGCAAACAACTTATTGAAGATATAAGAAAACCGATACGAATGAAACCAGGTAGTGTGGCAAAGCATGATTATGAGTATAAACGAAATGGGACAAGGAATATTTTTGTAGCAGTAGAACCCAAGGCGGGCAAGCGAATTATTACCGTTACCAGGACTAGAAAGAAAAATGATTTTGCCAATTTTGTAAGAGATTTAGTAAAAAATGAATATGGACAAGCAACTGAAATCCGAATGGTTCTGGATAATTTAAACACACATTTTGAAAAGTCGTTCTACGAGACATTTTCAAAAAAAGAAGCCAAAGAGCTTTTAGATAAAATAACTTTTTGTTATACTCCAAAACATGGTAGTTGGCTTAATATGGCTGAAATTGAAATTAATATCATGGAACGAGAATGTTTAGGTAAAAAAATCGGAAGCGAAAAATTATTGAAACAGAGAATAAAAGCGTGGGCAAAAGAAAGAAACAAAGAAAAGAAAAAAATCAATTGGACATTTACAAGACAAGATGCTGATAGAAAATTATCAAAACATTATGCACCATAATTAAATTGTAGTAATACTAGGACTCAGCGACCGAGAGGTAATTGAAACAATCAAAGAGAATATCTATCTACAATATTTTGTAGGGTTCCACGGATTTCGAAAAGAAGCAGCATTTGATGCATCATTGTTAGTAGAGTTACGT
>JAJYXU010000027.1 GCA_021801605.1 Bacteroidota bacterium | reverse complement strand
TGAAAAAGTTAACGAATGGAATAAAGATCAAAATTGTGGAATTGTTTTCGGCGCCACAAATATTGATGAATTGAATGCTAATATTGATTCATTCCGTAATCTTCCAATCCTTTTACCTGGGGTTGGTGCCCAAGGTGGAAGTCTTGAAGAAGTTGCAAAAGCTTTTTCTAATAAGAGGAACATGAACTATATAATTAATATTAGCCGCGCGCTTATCTACTTTGATAACACTGAGAATTTTGGGATTGCTATAAACAAAACAATCAAACAATACAATTCCACTTTACATTCTATTTTATATACCAACGAATAAATTGAATTATAAGTTATAGCATTTAGTATGCTATTGTGTTAAATTTATTCAGAATAATGATCTACTTTTCTTCGATTCACCATGTTAATTATCTCTTAAAACTGAGATGAACGATAAAAATTCAAAAATTCACGAAAGCACTTTATACGAAATTTGGAAAAGGCAGAGCTACAAGCATCCTCTTAAAACTCACTCCGGCGAAGATATAACTATTCTTGATGTGGGCATTCACAATCAGGAAACAGGCGGACCCGATTTCAAGAATGCACGAATAAGAATTGGAAACCTCACTTATATCGGCGATATTGAAATTGACAGCAATTATTCTGATTGGAAAACTCACGGACACAACATAGATAGCAAATACACCAAAGTGATTTTACACGCTTCGTTATTCAATACTAATAATTACAGTTACGTTTACACTCGTGAAGGTAGAAAAGTCCCGTCAATATGTCTTTCCGATTTTGTTGAAAATGGTCATCTTGAAGTGATTAAAAAAGAAGTTGAAGAGCACGAAGATTATTCAGGTTCAAGCATTAAATGTGCGGCTAATATTGCTCAGGTTAATCAGGATGTTATTGAAAAATATCTACAGCAACTTGGAATAACGCGGTTTGAAAAAAAATGCAAAAAAGTTTTTAATCGTCTTAAAGAATTACAATTTATCAAAGAACTTAAGATCAACGAACCGGTGATATCTTATGACCTGACAGCTCAATTTCACGAAAGAAAATTTAATCATTCGGATTTTACATCAAAAGAAATTTGGCAGCAGCTTTTTTACGAATTAATTTTTGAAGCTCTTGGTTATTCGAAAAATAAATCTCAGATGATAAATCTTGCGCAAGCAGCTAATATTAATTTTTTGAACAAGATTGAAAGCGATGGTGTGCTGGTAGAGAAATACGAAGCGGCATTTTTATTCATATGCGGTTTAGCACATGATGCAAATAGCGCCACTGAAGAAGTATCAAAAAAATATCTTGAAAAAATATCCTTTCACTGGAATTCGATCCGTCCTTTTTATGATGGGAAATATTTTGATGAGACTCAATGGAACTTTTTTAGAATGCGTCCGCAAAATTTCCCTACAGTCCGTCTTGCTGGCGGTGCTATATTAGTAAAAGAACTTTTACATAAGAATATGATTCCAATTATTGCAAAAAAAATAAATGAAATTTACAACTTACCGGTATTAATTAATTCGCTCCGTTCTTTTTTTGTTGTCAAATCTGACGGCTTTTGGAAAAACCATTATGTTCTAGACCAAAAAGCTAATGGGGAAATAAAATACTTTATTGGAGCTGCGCGTGCGGATGAAATTGTTGTGAATGTAGTTTTACCATTCTTCTCGGTTTACTTCGATGTTTTCGGCAATCAAACACTCTCAAAAAAAATTGTGAAGTTATACAGTACTTATGAGCAGCGTTCAGAAAACCAGATTATCACTGATATGGCGCAATCATTGAATATGAATGACCATGTGCAAAAAACAATTTATGCGCAAGGTATGATTGAACTTTTCAGAAATTATTGTTCTAGGAATAGATGCTTGGAATGTGAAATTGGGAAAATAATTTTTAATTAGTCTTAATTAGAACTGCCTCCCAATTTGGCAATTTCATCTCTCAATTTAGCGGCTCTTTCATAATCTTCTTTATCAATAGCTTCACGGAGCTGATTTTGGAGCTCTGCTAGTTTTGTTTCAGACAAATTTTTTTTTGCGGGTTTAATCTCCGAATCTTTCTCGTCAATATCGTTATTGAATGTTTCATCGGCATCTTCACTTGATGGGACAAAAGATGCAATCTTCATTACATCTTCTGATACGAAAAGCGGACTTCCGGTTCTAACAGCAAGAGCAATTGCATCGCTCGGGCGGGAATCAACTTCATTTGTCATTGAAGAAATTTCTAATTTTATCTTAGCATAAAAAGTGTTTTCTTTTAATTCATCTATAATGATTTCTGAAATTGTTCCACCAAGATTATCAATTATATTTTTGAGCAGATCATGCGTAAGAGGTCGCGGCGGTTTAATTCCTTCCATCTCAAGTGCTATTGATTGCGCTTCAAACTGCCCTATAATAATTGGCAACCGGCGGACGCCGTAAATTTCTTTCAACAATAATGCATAAGCGCCGCCCGCCGATGGACTTGCAGATAAACCTAGTATTTCAACTTGAACTTTGTGCACAAAAACCTTCTATGATTTAATTTTCTTTATCTCTTCAATCATCGCTGGGGCGACTTCAAACAGATCTCCAACAATTCCGTAATCTGCAATTTGAAAAATCGGTGCATCCTTATCTTTATTTACGGCAACAATATATTTTGAAGAACGCATACCGGCCAAATGTTGAATAGCTCCGGAAATTCCGAGAGCTACATACAATGTCGGAGATACGGTTTTACCGGTTTGACCAACTTGTTCGCCGTGCGGGCGCCAGCCGGCATCTACAACTGCGCGGGATGCGCCGGTAGCAGCGCCAAGTACTTGCGAAAGTTCTTCAACAAGATGAAAATGTTCTGGTCCTTTCATACCACGTCCGCCTGAAACTATTATGTCTGCTTCGGCAACATCAAGTTTGCCTTCTGCCCTTTTAATTTCAGTAACTCTGACATTCAAATTAGGTGTGTCAACATTCACCACAGTCAAATCAGCTTTTGCGTCTGAAGGAACACCAGGATTGAAAACATTGGGGCGCAGTGCAAAAACTTTTTTAGGCGAAGTGATTTTTACATCAACTAATGCTTTGCCAGCAAAAATAGGACGGGTTGCAATGATATCACTGCTATTAGTATTAAGAGCAATACAATCAATTGCAAGCCCGGTATCAAGCTTCGCAGAGACACGCGGAGCGAGGTCTTTGCCCATCGAAGTCGTGCCAAAAAAGAGAATATCAAAACCATTTTCATTTACAAATTTTGTTATTAGTTCTGCATAAGCACTTGGGGAATAGTTTGTCAGATCGGAATTTTTGAAGTGCGTTACTTTGGTAACTCCATATGAACCGACTTTTTCCAATCCTTCGATTTCATTTCCAACTGTAACTGCTTCGGCAGTTACAGAAAGTTTTACTGCAAGATCAGCAGCCACTTTTGCCGCTTCGAATGAAGGTTTTTTTATAAGACCATTTCTTTGTTCGATAAAAACTAAAATTTTATTTGCCATATTTTTTCCTCAAATTACTTTAGCTTCTTCTCTTAGAAGACGAATTAGTTCTGGAACCGCACTTGCATCTGTGCCGATAATTTTACCGGCTTGTTTTGACGCCGGTTTTTTCATCGTTAAAACCTCTACGTAATTAGTAGCTGCAGCTGGTATCTTTTCTATAATCTCTTTTTTCTTTGCTGCCATGATGCCTTTCAGAGAGGCATAACGTGGTTCATTCAATCCTTTTTGTGCGGTTATTACTGCCGGAAGATTTGTTTCAACAACTTCTTTACCGCCTTCAATCTCTCTTTCGCAAATTATTTTATTCCCATCAAGTACAAAACTCACAGCAACCGAAATGCAATTATATCCAAGTAGTTCTGCAGTAAGTTGTCCAACAACGGAGTTATCAAAATCCACAGATTGTTTCCCAAAGAATACAAGTTCTGCTCCTTGTGCTTTGATCTCCTCGGCGAGAGCTTTTGAAACAGAAAGAGAATCGCGGTATCCGCTGTCTTTCAGAAGAACGGCATTATCAATTCCCATAGCAAGTGCTTTGCGTAATGTCTCTTTATTGGCATCACCGCCTAAACTAATTGCAACAGTCTCGCCGCCAAATTTTTCCTTTGACTTTAGCGCTTCTTCAATTGCAAATTCATCGTATGGATTTACAACATACGTAACTCCGGATGGATCAATACTTATACCGTCACTTCCGATATTAATTTTCGCTGCAGTATCCGGAACGTGACTAACGCAAACGGCAATTTTCATTTATCCTCCATTAAAATTTTTAATGACTGGCGGAACATCAGTTCTATTACACCAACAAATATAAATAAAATTTATTTTTGCCAAGCAATTTTATAAATTAGATTGTAATAGATAAAGATTATGAGCCAAGAAAAACCAACGGGAATAATAGAACCGGTTATTGACGAGGAAGTAACTATTGGTCTTCCTTACAAAGTGGTTCTTTTTAATGATGAATGGCATTCATTTGAAGATGTGATCAATCAAATTATTAAAGCCGTTAGATGCAGTTATGAAATAGCGCGCGGTTATGCATTTGAAGCTCATGTAAAAGGGAAGTCTATTGTCTTTAACGGCGCTTTAAACTCCTGTCTGAAAGTTAGTTCTGTCCTCGAAGAAATTTCTTTAAACACACAGATCATATCGTAATAGCAACAGAATATTTTATTATACCGTGGTTTTCTTCTTCTCAATTTCCAGCAAATTTTAGTTATATTTGATTTGAAATTGTTCACTCTAACCTTTGAGATAAAAAATGCAAATAGGTCTTGTCGGACTTCAATATTCGGGGAAAACAACTCTTTTCAATACAATTTCTGACAGTGGCGCACGTGCATCACAAACGCAAAAAGAAGAAGCATCAATTGAAGTCGTTAAAGTTCCTGATGAACGGTTGAACGAACTTTCCAAAATTTTTAATCCCAAAAAACAAGTTAATGCTACAATTGAAGTGTTCGATTTGCCGGGATTAAAAATGTCCGATGATAATAAAGTTAAAATCACTTCTGCTTTTTTGAGCAGTGTGCGAAATAACGATTCACTCTTCTATGTTATCCGCGGTTTTAAAGATGATTCCGTTGCTCATCCAATGGATTCGGTTAATCCATTACGCGATATAGAATTTCTCGAAGTTGAGTTTCTTCTCTCCGATCTTGCATTTTTAGAATCACGGTTAGAGAAACTGAAAAGGGACGTTCTTAAATCGAAAGATGAAAAAATGAAACGGGAGCTCCCCGTTATTGAAAAATGCCTTGCTCACTGTGAAAAGGAGATGCCTCTGCGGACCCTCCATCTCGATGAGAACGAAATTAAATTGTTGTCGGGTTATCAACTGCTCACAATAAAACAGCTTGCCATTGCAATCAACTATGATGAGAACTCAATACCTACGGTAGATTCTGAAATTTCACATCTTAAAACAAAACTTGAAAAAGCTCACGCAATAATAATTCCATTCTTCGCCAAAATTGAGTTAGAACTTTCTCAAATGAATGAAGATGACCGTGCAGCATTTATGAATGATTATGGAATCAAAGAATCGGCGCTGAGTAAAATTTTGCGCACGTCTTACGAAATGCTCGGACTTCAATCTTTCTTTACCGTTGGAGAGGACGAATGCCGTGCCTGGACAATCAAAAAAAATTACACAGCACAGCAAGCAGCTGGAGTAATACATACAGATTTTTTTAATCGTTTCATACGTGCCGAAGTTGTGCATTACGAAGATTTTTTGAAACACGGCTCTTTCAATAAATGTAAAGAAGCCGGTGCATGGCGTCTTGAGGGTAAAGAATATATTGTAAAAGACGGTGATATTCTCAATATTCGCCATAATTAATAAAGAGCAATAGAACACAAATGAACGCGAATGAAACGAATTTTTACAAATGATAAAAAAGAAATTCGCGTTAATTCGTTTACCCCGTGGAATAGCATTTGTGTTTTTGAAAAAATTTGATTCTTAATTTATTCCACGGGGTGGATCCAGTACGTTTATTCGTGTTCTATTAAAAATTAATCATTGGAGAAAAAATGCCATCATCAGCTATCGAGGGATTAATTCCTTCAACATTATGGAAAAGATTTTACGAGATCAGTCAAATTCCACGTCCGTCTAAAAGCGAAGAGAGGATTCGTCTCTACCTTCGAAACTTTGCCGGGCAAAATAATTTATCTATGAAAGAGGATGAAACTGGCAATATCGTTATTCTGATTCCTCCTAAGCCTGGATTTGAAAAAGCTCCGACTGTGGTTCTTCAAAGTCATATTGATATGGTTTGCGAAAAAAATAAAGACACCGTTCATGATTTTCTAAATGACCCCATTAAACTTGTACGCAATGGAGAATGGATAAATGCTGATGGAACTACTCTTGGCGCTGATAACGGTATTGGTGCCGCAGCCGCACTTGCGTTGATCAACGATGATGATTTTGCACATGGTGCCCTTGAACTTCTATTTACTGTTGATGAAGAAACGGGTCTTACCGGCGTTCATAGTTTGCAGAAAAATTTCATAACCGGAAAAACTTTATTGAATCTTGATACTGAAGAAGACGGCGCTTTTTATGTTGGATGCGCCGGGGGAATGGATACGGTAGGAACATATAAAATTGAATTTGATAAAATTGTAGATGGTTATCATCCGTTCTTACTTGCTATTTCGGGTTTGTTAGGCGGTCATTCCGGAATTAATATTGCAGATCGAAGAGCCAACGCAATTAAACTTTTTGGAATTCTATTAGACCGTCTTTCGGAATTTAATTATCAGCTTGCTGAAATAAGCGGCGGTTCAAAAAGAAATGCAATTCCGCGTGAAGCAGAAGCTCTTATTTTTATGAATCCGAATTTTGAATCGAAAGCCAGAGAAATAATCAATGAGTTTTCTCTTGAATCGATCATCGAATTCAAAAATACTGAGGGGGACATAAAAGTTACTTTCGAGAAAAAAGATTTTTCAACTGTTGAAATCAAAAATGTTTATACAAATTCTTTCAAAGAAAAAATAATCAATGCCATTCTTTCTATGCCACATGGTGTTGTAGGCATGAGTCCTGAAATCCCGGAATTAGTCGAGACATCTACGAACCTTGCAACTATTCTTTGTGAAGGTGATGAACTTAGAATTGGAACGAGCCAGAGAAGTTCGGTTGAAACCTTTAAAAAAAATATTGCCCGCGCAGTACGTGCTGTTTTTGAATTAAGCGGTGCAGTAGTAAAGGTTGGCGATGGATACCCCGGCTGGCAGCCAAATATGGATTCTAAAGTATTAAAACTGTCGAAAGAAGTCTATATAAATATGTTTTCCAAAACCCCGGAAGTAAAAGCCGTCCATGCGGGTTTAGAGTGTGGTATTCTTGCTGATAAATATCAGGGGATAGACATGGTTTCATTCGGACCAACAATTGAAGGCGCTCATTCACCTGATGAACGTGTCAAAATTCCGGATGTTGAAAAATTTTACCGCTTACTCAAAAGCATCTTATCAGAGATTGCAAAACAGAAATAAATTGAACTGTTATGAAATTACTGACGGCTTTCTGGAATTGATTTCTATCAATAATAATAGATAAACAATGAAGAAAGAACTTAAACTTTATGATGTGCCTCGAATTAATTCCATCCAAGAGATGGTGATCAACTCGGCAAAAAATTATGGACCGAAACTTGCGCTTGAAGATCTGAACGATACTCCGATTAATAAAGTTACGTTTCGGGAATTGCAAGAAAATATTCTAAAATTTGGTTCTGCGCTTAAGGAACTGGGATTAAAAGAGAGGGCACACATTGCAATAATCGGCGAGAACCGCGTTCAATGGGCACTTGCTTTTTTAACTTCTATGTCATTCAACTACGTTGCGGTTCCCATAGATAAAAATCTAACCAAGAATGAAATACAAAATATTATTCATGAATCTGATGCAGAAGCAATAATTTTTTCCGGAAGTTATTCCAGTATGATGGCTGAAGGAAGAAATTTTTTGAAAACGCTCAAGTATTATATCTGTATGGATGAAACCGGCGAGGATAAAGAATTTTATAAGATGGCGGACTTAATTCGAAATGCAAAATCAATTCATGCCGAAGATTTGCCGGTGATTAATCCAGATGATCTTGCGGAAATAATTTTTACTTCCGGTTCTCTAGGACGGGCAAAGGGCGTTATGCTTTCACAAAGGAATCTTGCTTCCAATTTGATGGATATGGTCAGCATGGTCAAAATTGATAACCATGATAGATTTCTTTCTGTTCTTCCGATGCATCATACTTATGAATGTACGTGCGGGATGCTTTGTCCATTGTACACAGGAGCTTCAGTTCATTTTGCCCGATCATTAAAAACTGTTGTGGATGATTTACAAAAAGTTAAAGCTACAATACTTTTGGGCGTTCCTCTTCTGTATGATAAAATGTTTAAGCGTGTTATGAAAGGTATTAGGGATGACAAAGTGAAATCGGTTATTGTTCCGCCTCTTGTTAAGTTGACAAATCTTTTCTCACTTGTAGGTTTGAAGGATGTAAAGAAAAAAATCTTCCATAAACTTCACGAAAAATTTGGAGGATCGGTCAGATTGTTTATTGCTGGTGGCGCCGCACCCGATCCAATGGTTGCAAAAGGATTACGAGAGTTCGGTTTTAGTTTTATTCAAGGTTATGGATTGACCGAAACATCTCCTATTCTTGCTTTGAATAGAACGGATGCTTTTAAGGACGATGCTGCCGGATTGCCTCTGCCGCACGTTCAAATAAAAATTAATAATCCTGATGAAAACGGAAGAGGGGAGATATGGGCAAAAGCGCCAAGTGTTATGCTCGGTTATTATAAGAATGAAAAAGCTACTGAAAACACTTTTGAAAATAGCTGGTTTAAAACCGGCGATATTGGTTTTATTGACGAAGATGGTTTCTTACACATCAACGGGCGAAAGAAAAATGTAATAATTTCAAAAAACGGTAAAAATGTTTTTCCCGAAGAGATAGAAGATATTTTGAACCGCAGTCCTTTCATTCTTGAGTGCCTAATTCTGGGCGAAGAAGATTCAAAGCAGGGAGAAATTATTTCTGCTCAAATTGTTGTTGATGCGGAAGCTTTTATAGAATTGTCTGAAACTAATCAAATTCAGATTAACGACGAACTTTTACAACGTACCATATCCGGAGAAATCGAAAAAACGAACAAACAACTCGCTATGCACAAACAAATTAAAAAGTTTTCCATTCGTGAAAATGAATTTGAGAAGACAACGACTCAAAAAATTAAAAGGTATTTAGTAAAAAATGATGATTGATGATTATGCTTTTCAATCACTTATCCCTTTTTGCTTTACTTACTTTTTCACTCTATCTAAATGGTTGCAGTGGTATTAAGCCGGTGAGTGAAATACTTAGTCTTTATACGTCACCTAATGATGAAGAAAATTCAGATGCGATATTAATATTGAATTTTATTTTTGAGGTGCCGGTCGGATTCGAACCGACGAATAAAGGTTTTGCAGACCTTCCCCTTAAGCCACTTGGGTACAGCACCAATTTGGTAAATTATCTCAAGTTATATTGTAAAAAAGAAATCCCGTTTGCAATCGGGATTGGTGGAGCGGGAAACGGGACTCGAACCCGCGACATCAACCTTGGCAAGGTTGCGCTCTACCAACTGAGCTATTCCCGCATATCAAAACCTTAAGGACAATTTTTACGTACCAAATATAATATTGTTGTTAATGCCAATCAACTTTGATTGAGGAAAAATTTTATTATCGTTTCAATCAGAAATCTATTGCAATTTCATTCTGGAAAAGGGGGTGTTGTAATATTCAATTCTAT
>JAJYXU010000098.1 GCA_021801605.1 Bacteroidota bacterium | reverse complement strand
TTCTCTACTTGTTGTGGAGGTTACAGTGATTAGAAATAAACTTGCACCCCGGCTTTTGAGCAATGTTGTCAACTTAGAGAGAGAAAGAAAAAAGAAGATAAAAGAAATATCACGGATTACACAGATGACACTGATAATCGCGGATTTTATCCATGCAAATCCATTTACCCCATGGAATAACATTTTACCTTTTGTAATAAATTTAATTATCAATTTATTCCACGGGGTGAATCCGTGTCATCCGCGTTCCATTGCGCGTTAAGTTGACGGCATTGGCTTTCAAATCGGGGTTTTTATTTAATTTCGAGATGACTATCCCCAATTTTTTTTCTTAGGATTTATAGTTGCTGTAAAAAAAGTCTTAGGAGTGCCACAACCCAGGTTATTTGTTCTTTTGTTATCCCCAGAGCCGCCAAAATTTTTTTTATGTCTATTAGATCCTCACCATAGAGTTCGGATAACATTCTTTTTGTTTTCATCTTATTTATTTCGAAAGAGATCAGTTCGTCATCAGCCATTCCTGTACTTAGCTCTTCTTTGGTAAATTTATGCGGCGCTATATAGTCATTGATTATGGCTTTTTGATAAATTTTTAGATTTAAGGGAATAAAAATATTTTCATTAGGCAATTCAAACCGGTTTGTAGTTCCATTTGGAATTTTATGGATGATTTGTTTCCGCCCGTTCTTATTGTCCCGGAGGGTTGTTTTACTAGTATCGCCTTCGGTTTGAGAAAGGATCGGTACAGTGACAATTAGAGAAAGAAATATTATGAGACGAATATAATTCACAATAAACTCAGAATTAAAATAATTATTACACTGGCTGTTTTTGCTAACCCCAAAATCTTTCTAATCGTTGAAACTGCGGGATAAGTTTCCTCTTCGGGAGGCGGTAAAACCAGTAATTGCTTTAGCTCTTTTTTGTTTTTCTTATAATCGGTTAATTCTTTTTCTGAAAGACCACTGGCTAATTCTTCATCAGTATACCCGGCAGTATCATCAATAATAATGAATGATTTTTCTTTTAAATTTTTTATCTCGTAAATATCTTTCATTTTTATGATTAACGCTCTTGGAGGAATCTGCGGTGTTATAGAAAGCTTTTTCTTTGAGCTATCTGCATATTTATAATTTCCCTCTTTCTTCAAAAATGTAGTGTCTTCTTGAGAGAATAAAACAAGCGGTGAAAGGAATAGAAACAAAAAAATTACTTGTAGCCTCACGGAACCACACACTTAATGGTTCTTATAAAAGGGAAACCGCCGCATGGTTCCGTTTAAAATAAAAAACCCCGACAAGCTGCCGGGGTCTTTTGGGTATAGTCCAAATTATCTTCCAACCAAATCTAAATTTTCCTTCTTTGCTATCAATTCTTCTTTGGTTTCAACATGTGACGGATCTGCTAAGATAGCTTCTGTTGGACAAGCAGGAATACATTGTGGTTCATCATAAAATCCTACACACTCCGTGCATTTGTCTGGAACTATGTATGTGTGTTCTTCTGAAAGCGCTGCGTATTCTTGTCCACCAATATTATAAGCAAGGCCTGGTGAGTAAATAGCTGTGTTCGGACATTCAGCTTCACATGCGTTGCAAGAGATGCATTCGTCTGTAATCATTATTGCCATAAAAAATCCTCCGGATGAAATATAATTTAGTAAAAATGCTTTCCAAAAATAATCAATTGTTTTGAAAACCAAATAAGGTAAGTACAAATATTCAGAAAATTGTTTTACCAAAGACACTCACTCCGATTATGCAAAAATTTGTTGATGTGAAAAGACGATAAAATTTTTGGTGTGCGTTACACAAAGAGATAAAACTTATGCGGAAGAAATTTTGTAAACACTACATTTTTCTGTATCCTCTGTGGTGAAAATCTCTCTCACCACAGAGCATCACAGAGAAAAGTTTACTTCTTCGCATCAATTTCTTTCAGTAACTCATCAACTGCGGTTTTAAGTTGTTCATCAACTCCTTTTGCTATCCAGTCAATCGAGTTATGAACGATAATGTCCGGAACGGCAGGACCCAGCTCCTCATTTTTGTCTGTTGCTTTTACAAACCATCCTCTTCCGGGCAGACGGACAAATGATCCGTCTATTAATCCTTTCCCACCGGTTGAAATAACGGATCCGTTTGTTGGTATGCCGACTAATTTTCCAATTCCTAAAGTTTTATATGCGTGAGAAAAAATTTCCGCATTAGAATAACTTCCTTCATTGCAAAGTGCAATTGATGGTTTTGTCCATGCGGCAAAAACTAATCTTTCGCCGATTGGATAATATTCGCGGAATTTTTTCTTGTCGCGTTCAAGGTTATCGCTTGCACCGCGAGGGATAGTATATGCGTGCTGTTTGTAATTTAGTACAGTCATCAGATAATCAGTTGTTGACCCTCCGCCGTTGTAGCGCACATCAACAAGCAATCCTTCTTTTCCGTAACCGGCAGCTGTGAGCTCGCGTTCAAAAACCTCAAAGCTCGGCATATCCATTCCCTGAATATGAATGTATCCCAATCTTCCGTTTGAATATTTTTCAACAAGCTTCTTTCTGGCATCAACCCATTCTTGATACATTAACTGACGAAGATTGCCGGTTGGACGTATTACAACTTCTCTTTCCTTTCCGTCCTTTCCTTTTACATTAAGCAAAATCTTTTCGTCAACTTTTGTGTTGAGTAGAGAATAAAAATTTTCATTTTCATTTAAGTTATTACCGTCAACAGCAGTGATTAAATCATCTGCAAAAAGCCTGGAGGAAGATTTATCAGCCGGAGAATTCGGAATTACTCTTATAACTTTCATTCCGTCCTTCACAGGAATCAATTCAACTCCAAGCAAACCGGTTGCATCTTTTTGAGTTTCTCCTCTATCCGGCGCAGTAAATCTTTGATGGCTGGAATTCAATTCTCCGAGTAGATAGTTAAACATATCTGCGAAATCATTATTAGTTGAAGCCATTACACATAAGTCTTTGTACTTGTCATGCAGAGCGTTCCAATCTTTACCGTGGAATTGTGGGTCATAGAACCCGTCACGAATTGTCCGCCATGCTTCTTCAAAAATTTGTGAACGTTCTACCGGATAATCAATTTTCATTTTAGCAAAATAAGGGAGAGATTCAGATTTATCTGCTTTTAAATCTTGCCGGCTAAACAATCCGTCCGTTTTTATAAAGTATAAATATTTACCTTCACGGTCAATTGTAACTCTGTTTGGATTTGATCCGCCTTTGGTAATTTCTTTTAGATCTTTTCCATCCCACTTAATACTGTAAAGATCTCTGCCTTTAGCCGTGCTGCTATTTCCCGTGTAATAAAATGTTTCGCCACCTTTAGAAATTACAAGATTATTTTCATCTCCCGGAAAATTTGTAACCTGAACAACGCGTTCATGAATATTGTCAAAATCAATTTGAATTGGTTTTACTTTTGGCTCTTCCTTTTTGATTGCAGCATCTTTTTGTTTCTCTTCTTTCCCTTCCTTCGTCAGGGCAGGTTTATCTGCAGCGGGCGCTTCTTTTTCATCCCAGTCCGATTTTGTTTTTTCCCAATCTTCTTTTTTCAGCCATACAAACCAGACATCGCTGTTGCGGTTATGGCGTGAAGAGAGAAATCCAAGTTTTGATCCATCGGGACTCCAAAACGGATTTGAATCGTCTCTCGGATGCATACTTACATTTACCGGCTTGCTTGAATTATCTGCTGCTTGAATGAAAACTTCCGTGTTGAAATAAAGATCATCAAGAGAATATGCCAGCCATTTATTATCGGGGCTCCATGTTACACCGCCCGGCGCTGCCCAGCCGCTGAGAAGGATTTTTTCGTTGCTGAGTTTTCCATCGGCAGAAATATCCGCAACAACAAATTCTTTTTTGTCTAATCCTCTTACATACGCAATCTTTTTCCCATCATTTGAAATTACTGGAGAAGATTCATCCTCATTTGTTTTTGTCAACCGTGTGATTTGATGTTTGAGTGATTTGAAAATATTCGGCTGGGATTTATCGGCAGATTTCACCATATACATTTCAAAATTGTTGTCTGCACGGTCTGACGTAAATACTAATGTAGTGTCGTTTAGCCAGGCAGCATCCATATCTCTAAATGGACTGTCCGATAAATTAATACTTCTGTTTTTATCTTTATCGGCTTCTTTTACAAAAACTTCTCCGCGGATTACAAATGCAATCAATTTTCCGTTTGGCGAAACAGCATAATCATTCGCATTATTTGTAAATGTTTTGAATTCAGTAGGGTCAAAGCGGTCATCGGCGCCGATTTGAATATCAACTTTTGTCTCGGAACCATCTGCGGTTTTCATGAGATAAATATTTTTGTCTTTTTCAAAAACTATTGTAACGCCGTCACCGGATATGCTAAAGTATCTAACAGATTGATCTTTGAAATTGGTAAGTTGTTCCGGTTTTGATGCCGGTTTGCCGTCATCTGAAATTTTTATCCTATATAAATTATACTCGCCGCTGTTGGAACTTAGGAAGTAAACTGTTCTGCCGTCGCTCCATTGAGGATTAATATCATTGGTCTCAAAGTCGGTTAGCTGTGAATATTTTTTTGCTTTTGTGTCGAAGAGCCAGATGTCTCTGTTTGATGGACCCCGGTAATCTTTTCTGTGGATAGGATTAATATCACCCCGGACGAATGCGATGAATCTGCCGTCAGGAGAGGTTACCGGTTCAAAACCAACAACATCCATTACGCGTGATTCGGTTCCGCCTTTTGAAGAGATGGAATAAATTTCTTGCGGTCTCTCTATCTGGTTGAATTCTCTTGATGTACTGAATAAAATATTGCCGTCATTAGTCCAGCTTGAAATATTATCTCCGGCGGAATGATATGTTAATCTTTTCGGAGTTCCTCCGTCGGTCGGTATTACAAAGATATCGTTATTGCCGTAACGCGCTCCGGAAAAAGCAATTTGTTTTCCATCGGGGCTAAATTTTGGAGTTCCCTCGTATGATTCATTAATTGTTAATCGTGTTGCTCTTCCGCCGGTTGATGGAACAGTCCAAATATCACCTTGAAAAGAGAAAGCGATTTTTGAACCGTCGTTATTGAGTGCCGGATATCGGAGAAGAAGCGAATTGTTTTGTGAATGAGTGATTGCAAAAGAAAGAAGGAAAAAAGCAATAAAGAAAAGCTTGCCCGCCTTTGGCGGGAAGAAAATAATTAGTTTCATAATACCTCTGGTTTGTGATTTGAACAAAAATAAAATTTATCTGAGACATCAACAAAGAGAATGGGATTAAGATAAGCACTAATGAAAGAATAAATCATTTTATTTAGTTAAAAAAAGTTAAAATGGAATTTCATCTATATATATCTCATCAGACGTAAATCACTGCTAACCGAAGACAGAAAACCAATCCCCAAATTGTGTTCTGCATCCTTGCCGAACGGTAAATTAATTTCTATGTTCACTTTGTAGTTAAGATTTTTATCAATCAAAACGGAAAGAAAATGAATTTGCATCGAAAATATCTTCCATATTTCTACACTGCAATTATTATCTTCCTTACGGCGCTGATCCAATCATGTGACATTAAAGAGCCGACAGCGCCGAATTGGGATGTTTCATTAAACATTCCAATTGCAAATAAAAGTTATACGATGCTAGACATCATTGAGAACAAATCAAGTCAGATACAACATTACTCCAGTGGCACAAACCAAAATTTGCTCTATTATTCAAATGTGCAGCAGATGGATAAGATAACTCTTGGCGATAAACTGAAACCGGATCCTTCTTCTAATTCTGTACCGGGAACAATTAGTATCAGCTCCGATTCCATTCAAACAGATATCGATCTATCGTGGATTAATCCTCCGGTCAGTCCCGGGATGCAAATTGTTTTACCGCCAGTTCCCGAAACAGATATGTCCGGAAATTTTAGTTTAGCGGATCAATTTCAAACCATAAAAGTTGCATCGGGATTCATTGATATAACAATTACAAATTATTTTCCTTCACCCGTAAAGATGACTCTTAGAAATATAGTACTAAAAAATGCCGGAAGCGGGGAAGTAATTGCTCAATTATTAGGACCAATTGATATTCTTCCTTTGCAATCGGTAACTCGAACATCAATTCCAATAATTCAGGGAATAAGAGTAAAGAATCAGCTGAGCTTGGAATCCAAAATTTCATCAACAGGAAGCAACGGACAGCAAATTACTTTACCCGCAAATTCTTTAACAATCAAAGCTAAGTTTCATGATCTCAAAGTTTCGGAATATACAGGACAATTAAAACCAACAGTCTTTGAAGCAACCAGAAGCGCGGTTGGACTTGATGTAAAAGACATTCAAAAAAAATTAAAATTCCAGCAAATCAATTTGAAGAATCCGAAGATCGAGCTGCATCTGAGATTAACTGCTAATGTGGAATTTAATATTAACGGAAGTGTTGAAGCGCGAAACTCGATCGGGCAGAGAAGCGTTATGACTTTGAGTTCAAGAACTTTGGATAGAACACTTATTACACAAGCAGACTCAGTCATTACATTCAATGCGGATAGTGTAAGTAATTTCTTTAGAAATTTTTCTCAGCTTCCGGATTCGATTATAGTTTATGTTGGAGGAACTGCTAATCCGAATAATAAAACAATTAGTGTGACCGGTAGCGACCAGTTAATTGTAAGTAGTAAAATGGAATTTCCTTTTGAGTTCGGTTTGAGCGGCGGAGAATTTAGCGATTCTGTTAAAGTAGATTTTAAGAATGCTGATCGCGATAAAATAAAAGATGTGAATTCTCTCGGTGCTTCTGTGATAATCACAAATGGAATTCCCGCTTCCTTAAGTTTTACTGCAAAACTGTACGATCAAAACAACAACTTTTTAACTTATTTCCCGCCGAAGTACCAGGATCAAGATACAGTTATTAGCCTAAACGGTGCCGGCGTTGATGCAAACGGGAATGTTATATCAAACACAACTCAGAGCGTAACTGTAAAGACCTTGAAAAGCGAAATTGACAAAATCTCGAATGCTTTCTATATGCGTGTTAGAATAAGATTAAATACATCCGGTGCCGGTAATCAAGCAGTAAGATTCAAGACGGATAATATTATAAAGTTCCTTGCTTCCGGTTCAACTAATTATCACATTAATCCGAAGGGGAACTAAAAATGAAAGCATATAAAATATTCTTCGTTTTTGTTTTCATTCTTACTTTAAAAATATTTCCGCAGGCTGGTGGTTCCATCGGAATTTCTGATGCACGATCTGCCGCAATGGGAAAGACAAGCGTAACATCATCATTCGGATTGCGCGCACTTGGCAATAATCCGGCAAATTTATTCAGCGATTCTTCTAAACACGTAGAATTTATTATTCCGTTTCCGCTTCCAAATTTATCTGGAAGCATCGGAACAAATTTTATAACTATTGATGAATACAATTATTTCTTCGGTTATAAAACAAAAGACGCCGATGGAAGGACTATCGGAAGATATTTAAATGATGCTGATAAAAGCAGGATGAAAAATTTGTTTGCTGACGGCGGTGCAATAACAGGTGATGTTCAAGTACAATATTTTGCAATCTCCATTAAACCAAGCAATACTTTTGGATCATTTGCATTTTCAATGGGAGATATTTTTTCTTCAAACGTGACTTTTCCCCAAGGAATAGTCAGCATTGCATTAGATGGAAATCCTGTTAACCAGATTTATAATTTTAACGACACCAAATTAAAAGCATGGTGGCTGCGCAAATACTCTCTCTCTTATGCGCGCAGATTAAACATTCTGCCGATATTTCAAAAGATTTCTGTTGGAGTTTCATTCAATATCATTCAAGGATTTGCTTACACCGGAATCGATCATGTAAACACGCAATTAACAACAGGCGCGGGAAATGTTATAACCGGCAAAGGAGATTTTTTAGCTTACGCAGCATTCTCGCCGGATTTTAACGTGAAGTATGATTTCGATAAGAGTACTACTGCAAAAAAAGATTTTGAGTTTTCCCCGTTTCCATCTCCGGCAGGCAGCGGGTTCGGTTTTGATTTCGGTCTGAACGCAAAGTTGAATGATATGTGGTCTTTCGGTTTTGCAATTACCGATATAGGAAATGTTAAATGGAATAAAAATGTTGCTGAATATTCCTCCAACAAACCGATCTATCTTGATGATCTTTCGAGTCAGGCGCAGAGAGATTCTTTAGTTGATGCGTTAACGGGGAAAGACGGCGGAAAATATATCAGCGAATTTTCCACGCAACTTGCAACTGCACTGCATCTTGGTGCTTCAATGCAGCTTAATAATTTATTGTTGGCTTTTGATTACAATCAAGGATTTAATGATCAGCCGCGTAATTCAACAAAGCCGAGATTTTCTGTCGGTGCAGATTGGGCTTTAGGATTTTTTTCTCTGAGAACGGGATTATCATTCGGCGGATTTGATAAATTCAACTGGGGATTTGGATGCGGTTTTGATTTCGGATTTCTTGAAATGAATTTTGGAACACCGGATTTTCAGTCTGTTGTAAATCCAAATACTGCAAAGAGAATTACATTTGCCTTTGATTCGAGATGGAAATTCTAATTGGTGATTGGTTGTTGGTGATTTGTGATAATCATTTCATCCCAGAATCTATGTGTCTTGATTTAATGGCATGCCGAAAGCAAAAAACGCAAGGGAAAATTGCTAAAAAGTTAGAAAAATAAATATTGCAAAATTTGGGTTATGTTGAGTTAGCAGATAGAAATAATAATTTTGTAAATTAAAGCCATGGAAAAGATAGGTTACATAGAAATTAGTATTAAAGGGCAAAAAGGTAATCTTGAACTTAAACCTGATAATTATGATATAAGGGAAGTCATCACCGTTATTGAAAATGCAGAGAAACTTCTTTTCCCAGGTGAAAGAAAAGAACGCCCCTTAGTTAGTTACGGCATTGAAGACGGTTCAGTAAAGCATATTTTTAGAACTGTAATGCAGGCTGTAATTGGATTTAACGCAGTATTGTCGGCAGTAAACACAAATCAGAGTTTAGATTTTCTTGATTTGAATACAGCAAAAGCAATTGAGTCATTTCAGGAAGAAGCTATAAAAAAGAATTACACTTTCTCAATTTCCACTTCATTACAGGATTCTGGCAAAATCCAGATTGACGCATTGACACACTATTTTCGTAATTCAACTTATTGGGTAGATGCTGAATTGTATTTTTACGGTAAGATAACCAATGCTGGTGGTAAAGATAAGGCAAATATCCATTTAGTAACCGAAGAACTTGGTACTATAATAATACAAACGCCCCAGCAATTTTTGGCTGAAAGAGAAGAAAATTTACTTTATAAAATTTTTGGAATTCGAGCAGTGGGGAAACAAAATTCTGAAACTGGAGAAATAGATAAAAATAATTTTAAATTTCTTGAGTTAATCGATTACAATACAAGGTATGATAAAAGATATCTAAAATCATTGCGGCGGAAAGCGATGACTTGGTTGAATAAAATTAATCCCGACGATTGGCTAAGAGAAATTAGGGGTTATGATGCCTGATAGTGCGCTCCTTGATACAAGTTTTTTCCTGCGCTTCTTGAATGAGAAAGATCCATTGTTTAAAAAAGCTGATGGATATTATCATTACTTTCTTGAAAAAGAAATTGCAATGGTTATTTCGACAATTAGCATTGCGGAGTATTGTGTCCTTGGTACTGTTGAACAACTCCCTTTAAAAAATCTTCAAATACTTCCTTTTAATCTTAGTCATTCAAAAAAAGCGGGTGAGTTTGCAAGAATAATATTTACCGCAAAAAAAGAAGGTCTATTAGAAACTACTGAGCGTATATTAATTCCCAATGATACAAAATTGTTTGCGCAGGCGGATACAGAAATTAACATAAAGTATTTTGTAACTTCAGATACAAGAAGCATAAAGCCATTTGATTTACTTAAGGGAAAAATTAATATCAGATTCCAAATTATTGATATCAATCAAAAACATACCGAAACTTTTGGAACACTAGATTTATAAACCAATCACCCTTTAATTTGATTCTCAAGTTCAAGTAGCCGTTGTTTACGCCAGAGCCCTCCGCCGTAGCCGCCGAGATTTCCATTCTTATTAACAACACGGTGACAAGGAATAACAATAGCGATTCTGTTTAACCCGTTTGCGTGTCCAACTGCACGTTGAGCTTTTGGAGTT
>JAJYXU010000028.1 GCA_021801605.1 Bacteroidota bacterium | reverse complement strand
GATTAAATCTGCCAAATCCGCGTCATCTGCGTTCTATTCTTAATTTTTCAGAGGTCTCTAATTATTATTCTTGGCTAAAATTTGAATATTATCAACTACACGTTGTAAACTAAATAATTGATAAACTAAATCCAATTTTAGTTGTGAATAATTTCTCACTAACATTGCACAAAAAATAAATTAACCAAAAGAGATTTGTAAAAAGGTCGTTTTTCTAAAATATAGATGAACGGAATAAATTCCTCTACTTTCCTGTCAATAAAATCATAGCAACCAAAATCTAAATGAAAAGATTCATTTTCATTCCTTGCGTCATTCTTTCGCTTCTTTGTTGGCTCAAAAAAGGAGTTTCACTTTATATCATCATTTGATTGAAATGAATCTCTTCAGGCAAATCTTTGGGAAATTCAGGCAACTAATTTTCTAATAAATTTGTTTTCCGACCAGGAATTCGATTATTCTATCATGGCATGATTGATGGTTAAATAAAGCATCCAAAATAAATTAATAAAAGGTACATCATGAAAAAAATATTTCTACTTGGTTTCATTCTTATGACTACTTTATCATTCGCTCAAATGATGAACGGTCATCTAAGAGCAGATAAATTAGACACACTAACATTAACCGGTAAAGCAATTGTTGATCAATCAATACCGGTACCTCAGTATTTTATCGATACAAACCTTGACGGGACTGCAGATTACCATCTTAACTTTGGCTCGCCATGGTATCAGCCGGATAGTTCCGTCGCTCAACGTCCCAAAGACGGCGATCAAATAAAAATTGTTGGCGGTGCTTACCAATCATCTAAATACAATTTTAAGTCGATAGCAGTTTATGAAATCAACGATCTGTTTTGGCGGGATCCATTCTTTGCTAATTGGAACGACATGGGTAAACACAACAACATGTTCGGATGGAGTAAACATGGAATGTTCGGCGGCAGTTATGGTTTCGGTTGGAATCATGACTCATTAAAAACTGTTACACTAATCGGTACAGCTTTAGTGGACACAACTTTTATGATGGATCATTTTTACTTAGATACCAACAACGACGAAAAGCCAAATTACTTTTTGAATTTTGGACCTTACTGGTATCAGCCCTCATCCGGAGCCAAGAGACCTCAAAATGGCGAAACAGTTACCATCAAAGGCGGATTACTTTCCAACAGTTCCGGTTTATCAATGCTGATCGTTTATGAGATTAACGGAGAAGTATGGAGAGACTCGACAAAATTAAATCCACATTTCGGCGGTGGATGGGTCAATAGAAATTCGAATTCGACACGCTTCCATTCGTCTTTCGATGACAGCACAATGGTAACAATGATACAAGGATGGCACCAGGGCGAACATATGATGGGTTCTTTGCCAGATTCCATTTTCGGTCAAATGTTTGAAGTTTATCCGGAAAACATGCCTAACTATAAAGGTCAAAATATTTTTGCCGGTTACGAAATTGATATGTTCAACCCGTCCGAAAATAATATGATGTGGCAGAACGGTCATGGTGGTGGTCGCATGGATTTCGGCAACAATATCAAAGTTCAACTTCATTTTACAGATACTCAATTAAATACTTACAACATGAACAAGAACAGCATCCAGGTAAAGCTTTGGGATAAACAAACGAGTTCGTGGAAAACCATTACAGCATCTGTGGATGAACTGAACAACATTGTATCGTTCAGTTCATCGACTGCAAGCGGATTTGTAGCTTTAACAAGTTCTGCCGTAACTGCTGTTGAAAACACTCAAGTTGTACCAACAGAATTTGTTCTCGGTCAAAATTATCCGAATCCTTTTAACCCATCTACAACAATTTCTTACAAACTTTCTTCCGATGGAAATGTCAGTTTAAAAATTTATGATGTTCTTGGCAATCAAGTTGCAACTCTTATAACCGGATATCAAAACGCCGGTAGCTATAAGATTAACTTTGATGCAAGCACACTTGCAAGCGGAATATATTTCTACAAATTGCAAACGAGTAGTTTTATTCAAGTAAAAAAAATGATGCTACTAAAGTAAAACCATCTAAAAACGGGGCTTGAATAATCAAGCTCCGCTTCTCTTCTAAAGGGTAGTTCCAAAAACTTCAATATCTTCTGCGAACTTTGCGTATTCTTTGCGTTCTCCGCGTTAAATTCTTTACAAAAGATAATTTTTGGAACTACCCTAAATTCAATTCTACATATTCTTTTGGAATTTGGTAATTTAATGCCGGATTATTGGAAAGATTATGATATCGGCCGGAAAAATATTTTCATCTAAAAAAGTAATTGAGATCATTGCGGTGATTCTCCTCTTTCTTCTTTTTTCGCTGTTGGGGCTATTCAATCCCTTCAATCGATTTGCCGAAAACACTTTTACCAAATTAACGGGACAAAGATCATTAGACTCCAGTATAATTATAATTCACATAAATGAGACTGATATTGAAAAACTGGGGGGCTGGCCTCTGAAGAGGAGCTATTACGCATTGCTGATTGACAAGCTTGCAAATTTAGGTGTTTCCAAAATTGGTATCGAAGTTCTTCTGTCGAATAATGCAGCAATCCAGTCTATCTATAACGATCTATTGAATGAAGAAATTAAACGCAGCGGAATAGTTGTTGTATCGTCTTTGATAACAAATGTCGGAGGAGCCGATTCAATAATATATTCGCAACCAAAATTAGACAATCCGAACCTCACGAGCGGTCATTTAAATTATATTTCAGACGACGGCATTTATATCCCAAATTTAATAACGGTTAATGGCATACCTGAAAAATCATTTTCCTCTGCTCTGGCAAATAAAGATTTCAATAATAACCGGATAAAAATCAATTTCTACAACTCATGGAAAAATTATCAGAACTATTCTCTTCTAGAATTTTTTAGAATGGTTGAAGAGAATGATGGCAACCTTGTAAGTTTCAGAAATAAAATTGTTTTAGTTGGTGTCAGCGATCCTTCAATAGCGAAAACTATTTCAACTGGATTCGATAAAGAACTCCCGGGTATTGCGCTTCATGCCTTTGCACTCGATAACATTCTCACAAAACGTACTCTTAATTTCCGGTTAAGTTCATATCTGGCTTTTGTTTTTTTGCTGCCGTTGTTTATTGTAATTCTAATTAAAATAAGACTTCCGCTATCGTATGCCGCGTTGATCTACTTTCTCGGTTTTCTCATCATCGCTTATATTCTCTTAACATTTTTCTTTATCGAAGTAAATTATTCCGCAGTAATAATTCCAACTGTTGTTTATCTCATGATTGAGTTCGGTTTTAATCTTTCCGAAAGTAAAGCAAAACTGCTGGATACTTTCAACGAATCTGAAATATTGAAACGTGCGTTATCGGTAAAGGAAGAGGAATTAGCCGGATTAAAAGATCAGCTCGGAACGGTATCCGATAAAAAACAGAGCGTGCTAACATCAAAAATTGTTTTGCTCGAAGATGAAATATCACAATTGAAAAAATGGAAAGATGATAATGAACCGGAAATCATTTCTGCCGAAAAAGAAACGATTACAACTTTTGAGGGAATGGTCTTTCGAAGCAATGTTATGCGCGATCTTATCGAAATGATAAAAAAAGTTTCCGTCTCTGATGCAACAACTTTAATTCTTGGCGAGAGCGGTAGCGGTAAAGAACTTGTTGCGCGGGCAATTCATAATCTTGGAAAACGAAAAGACAAAAACTTTGTAGCTGTTAATTGTGCAGCAATGTCGGAATCGCTTCTCGAAAGCGAACTGTTCGGGCATGTGAAAGGCGCATTTACCAATGCGATCGCTGATCGAAAAGGTAAATTTGAATTAGCTGACAGCGGCACAATTTTTCTTGATGAAATTGGCGAGACCATAGAAAATTTTCAAGCTAAACTTTTGCGTGTAATCCAATTTGGCGAGGTTCAGAAAGTCGGCGCCGCAGAAATTAAACATGTAAACGTTCGCGTAATTGCAGCCACTAATAAAAATTTAGAAGAGCGTGTAAAAGAAAAACTTTTCCGCGAAGATCTTTATTACCGCCTCAATGTTCTTAAATTGGAATTGCCTCCTTTGCGCGAAAGAAAAGATGATATCGAATTGCTCGCCCATCACTTTATCCGCATGGAAGATTCTGAACTGAAAATTTCCAAAGCTGTTTTGGATAGTCTAACTAAAAACGAGTGGAGAGGGAACGTTCGCGAATTGGAATCCGTAATCAAACGTGCTGTTATATTTGCTAAATCTGAAAGCAGAAAAATTATTCAGCTCAACGATCTATCGGAAGAATACCGCAAAGTTGACCGTTCTAACCTCGAAGATTTAATCTTAGAATCGTTGCGCCATAAATCTTTTTCACATTCATCAATAAATGAAACAGCTAAGGAACTTGGCAACATCAACCGAACAGTTGTTTCCGAGAATCTGCGCGGAATGTTTTTTAAAAAGTATGTTGCTAATTCTTTCCAATTTGACAGAACAATCAGAGAACTTGCTAACACTGACGATGAAGAATCTCTGATACGGCTAAAAGCGAAAGCCGAAACTTATATTGAGAACTTGCAAAAAGATCTGGCAAAAATTAAAGTGAAGGAGTTTGAAAATATTAAATCCGCCTTCGCTTCAAAGTATAAAAATCTTCCGGCTAAATTTCATTCTTATCTTGATGAAACAATAAAAGACTTACTTAGAAAACTGCCTGTTTAATTCGCTTCAGGCAATCGGTGTTGATTTACAGGCAATAAGTTTTTCTGTCTAATTCGATTCTGCAAAAAAAATGCATCTTTTGTCTTTGGCACTCATTATGCTTTCATTAAATCAAAACCTTAATAATATATGGAGCATAAAATGAATAAACAAAAAATCTTTCTCGCGTTTTCGGTCTTAACAATTCTAATCTTTGGGTTTTACGGTTGCGATAAAATAAACCCTATTGAAGCTGATTCCCAATCCGGCAGTTTAAACTCGGCTCTTGAAACAATTACTGCAAATGATCCGGCAGTTCAGTCCTTCGAACCAAATTATAACGAGACAACTGTAATGAATATAGTCGGCAGTCTCTCAAAAGAAATCTACCCGGTTAAAGTTGGACAGAAATTAAAAATGGTTGACAGCAAATTAGATTTTCAACAGCAAGCAGATACCGCTTACGGTTACCTTACGCAAAAATTTGAAGGTGAATTATTAATTGCTGCTTCGTATCAGCCGTCCACCGGTAACGGATCAAAAAGAGTAGATACGTTAATACACAAACCGTATTCAACCACAGTTACGCGTGTAATTAAATATGTTAAAGTCGGAAACACGGGCAACCAATTAAATGATTGGAGAGTGATTGCAACTTCACTCGCTAGCGGCGGCACAAATACAAACAATATTGATATCAAAAAAATAACCGTAACATTTTCGGATGGAAAAGTTTATGAAACAACCTCGCCGAACAATTTCTTCTTAACAATGGCGCAAGGTTCTCGTCATCAATTTCCTCTTTATTCCAAACAAAGTTTGGCAACCATTCGCGTCGAAATTACTAGCGCATACAAAGATGAAGATGTTTTAACTCTCACCCATGGAATGATGATTCAAGGTTTGGCAAACGGTTATATGATGGGTGGTGTTGGCAGCGGCTCAATGGGAAACGGAATGAATGGCAATGGTATGATGAATGGAGGAATGAATGGAAAAGGCGCTTCAGGTAACGGTGCACAAATGAATATTTTTGGTGATAGAAATAAACTGAAATTTAAGTTAATTTCCTCCACACAAAACGGAAGTTCTTATGATAAAGTTTATGAGCTGCAATGGAATACGCCTTCAGTTGGCGGCGGATTTATGCACGCTGTAGTGAACGCAGTTCCTAAACAAACTGTTTATGATGATACCGCACCGGTGGAAGAAAAGAGCTGGGGAATTCCGATTGCTGTAAAATAAATTTTGAAACTATTGGAGCGGGAATTATTCCTGCTCCGCTTAAAAAATCATGAATAAAAAAAATAAATATTTGATACTGTTCATTCTGCTGTTAAGCTTAATTTCTTGCGGCAATCCTTCTCCTGTTGAATTTACCGACAACACCACAACAACTGAAAACATAAATGTTGGAATTGTGCCGGCAAAGCCATCTACTTATGTTTACAGTAATGGATACGATTCAACCGGTATCGTGGAACCGTTCGTAAATAAAAATACGATCGTAAATGTCAGCGGAATACACAATTCAAATTATGGCAGTTTTACCTACGGCGCATATTACTTTGCCCTCTTTAACGATAAAACTAAACCGGTTATGGGTCCTAATAATTCTCTTGTGGGTTTTAAATCAAAATCAGTAACTTCAGTTTTCTTCAATAATGTTCCGGCTCAGCAAGAATCCAACCGTATGAAAATGATGAATCAACAACATGCCCCTGTTGATACATCGCTCGGTTTCAAATATGTGTTGTCGAACGGAATGGGTCATGGCATGCACGGCGGTTTGAATAACCCGTTTCCTTACGGCTCAAGCATAAATATTAGAATTAACGACGGCGCTAATCCGCTTTACCAATTTGATTTACCGACTCCGAACGAAATTATCGGGCAGATCAAACTTCAAGGTACGGTTTCAACAAATAATCTTAGCATGGAACTTACATGGAATGGCAACGCAAACGATTCTGTAAATGTTATTATCGGAATTGTCAATCAGTCGTCAAACGATGCTAATCCGCTCTTCCTTTTCAAAACCGCTAATACTAATTCATTAAAAGTGCCCTGGTCTATTCTTGAAAAAATTCAGTTCAGCAAAACTAAATTCTTAGTTGTAACTCTAATTAAAAGAATCATAAAGGGAATTCCTTATAACGCAGTATTAAAAGACAGCTATATTGCATCACAGAGTATTCATAACATTAAAGTCGATATTCCGCGGTAAGATCGAACTAATTATTGGAGTTTGTTTGATCATGAGTGGTTCTGCCTTATATGGACAGCAATCTTTGGATTGTTTTGGCAATTCTCAATCCGGTAATTTACCGTTCCGGCTCAATTCTTTAGAATCCAACGCCGGCAATTTTAATCTTAGTAAAGATTGGGAATTAGCCATCTCGTTTTCCGGCGTTAGAGAAAAACAAATTACGGGAAATATCTTTATGCTTTCGCTTTCAAAACGGATTAATCAAAACTATTTTTATTTAAGATACACGCCCGGCTATTTCCAGGACTTTGTGGTTAGCAGCGGTGTTAAACTTTTAGTGGGCGACAGTTTGAAATTCAATACTTCATTAAATACAAAAATTCATTTAGCGGAAATATTTGGCTTTGGATACTCATATAGATTTTCAGAAAAACTTTCCGCCGGATTTTCGTTAAGATATTTTGAGCAGCAGTTCAAAGAAGATCAACCCGAGCCGGTCTTTACGGATACAGTGAATTATATCACCACTAAAACAGCAGTTGTGAATGATAATTTTTGGCATGGAGATTTTGGTTTTACTTACCAACTACTTGATTTTCTTTCACTATCGCTCTCATCGCAAAATCTTTTCTTGATCGAGAAAAATGTTTCTGAAGATGTAGTTAAAAAATATTCTTTGAAAATAAATAAAGGTGCAATGTTCGCTGTGCAATATTTGCCGGCAGACAAACTAAGAATCAATTATTTGATAGAAACAAACGGTTCGATGATTGGAGGAGTTTCTTCTTCAATAAAATTATTTGGTCTCGATTTCGATTTTGGTGTATCGACTTTTCATGACCGGTATCAGCTCCCCTTCATTGCCGGATTTCAGCCGTTTGTTAGCGTCTCGTCTCATTTGTTCAACGTTTCTATCAGCGGAATTAAGTATACAACCGACCGCTTGAAACCTCTTCCTCTATCAGAGCTGATATCAAACGGTATTCATAATCTCATGAACAATCAATTCAGCTTTGATAGGATTAATCTTAGCGTATCAATCGCTCTTTCTTTCGTGCCCGAAAAAAATGTTCGTTACATCAATCTTGAAATTAAAAATCAGATATTTCCAACCATGGAGGAAAAATATTTAGACACTCCTGTTGCCGTTGCTAAAGTAGTGAACTTAACCGATAAACCGGTTTCTGTTAAACCGGCTCTATTAATTCATTCGCTTAACAGTGGATTGGTTTACTCTCCGGAGATTACTATCCCGGCTAAAGATACGAGTGAAGTAAAATTTTTTACGACGATTCATCCTGACCATGCAATAGTCAAGAGAGAAATAGCAGAAGCGGATTTTTATTTGTATACCTCAAATTCAGAACCGGATGACATGATTCAAAAACCGGTTTTGATCAATGATATCAATAGCTGGGACGGTGTAGTAGCAAATCTTAGTTATTTTGTTAAACGCGATTACGATTTTTCTTCAGTTTACTCCAAAAGTATTTTTGAACGGCACAAGGAAAGTATTGACAGCGCCGCCATGGAACTCAAAGTGTTTCAGAAAGTTAAAACCCTTTTCAATGAGTTCGCAAAAAATATGGTTTACGTCTCTGATCCGCGCGCCGATGTTGAACATGTTCAATTTCCAAATGAAACAATAAAACTAAAAGGCGGCGACTGTGACGACTTTAGCGTGTGTTTTTCTTCTTTGCTGGAATCTATCGGCATTGAAACCGCTTTTGTCGATTACAAAAATCCGGACAGCGTTAGTCATGTTAATCTTCTGATAAATACCGAACTGAAACCGGGACAAAGCAGTTTAATTACAAATAACGATAAAAAGGTTTTTGTCAGAAAAAGTTCAAACGGAATCGATCAAGTTTGGATTCCGCTTGAAACGACTTCTCTTAACAACTTTGATGTTGCCTGGTCGGTTGCATCGGACAAATTCGAAAAAGAAGCTTTAGAGCAATTAGGACTCGCAAAAGGCAAAGTCGTAATTGTTGATTTTTAACTCATGAGGTTATTATGAAAAAAATAGTTTTCATTCTACTCGTTCTTACAATAAATATTTTGGCACAAGAATACACAGTCGAAAAAGTCAGCGGCAATGTTCAAGCTTTGATCGGGACTAGTGAGAATTGGATAAAAGTTGTTGCCGGTCAAAAATTGAACGGCACGGATTTAATCTCTACTGATGAAAAATCTTTTGTCCAGCTTGCCAGTAAAGAGAATCGGTTTATTCTTCAAAGTAATTCTGCTCTCGGATTAAACTCAATAAAGAAAATGAGTCTCAATGATCTGTTGCTCGCTCTTGCTATGGAAGAAATCCGCAATGTACCTAAAACAAAAAGCAACCAGTTTACTCGTAACACGGCTGTCTACGGAAGTGAAGTCAGCGTAAGCAAACCGGCGCCAGTGGCTGTTAGCGATATTGGTCTAAAAAAAATTAATGGTGCTAAACAGCTAGCACAAAATGGATTTACGGAATCTGCAATCCTTGTTGCGAAAGAAACTTTTAGAAAATATCCCGAGACAAAAACCCAAATCAGCGATAGGATTTACTTTGCCGATTTGATGATCAAGTTGAATTTGATGAATGAAGCCGAAACAGAACTCAACCTAGTCTCTGAACAGACATTAAGTGGGCAAGATAAAAAGGATGTAACAACGAGATTAGACAAAATTAAAGAAGCTAATTTAAAAAGATAGTTGTTCCCAAAAGTTTTATATCTCAAGGTTATCTCATAAGTAATTATTCAAATAAAAAATCTGCGATATCTGTTACAAATACTTTTCCTCAATTTATAATGATGACTGGCAGATTAAAAACGATCTGGTTTAAAACAAAATTCCATCCCGCTGAAGGATGGAATCTTGTTTAATAAGAACCGGAGGTAAAAGGAATTCTATTTGGAAAGTCCCAATCCTTTGGCAACTCCGCCGCCGTAATTTTTATCAGCTCTTGTAAAATGCTCAACCATTTTTTCCTGAATCTCTTTTGGTACCTTTTTAAGGCTTCCAACAATATTTTGAATCAGTCTGTTTTGTTCATCTTGTGGCATCAGACGGAATAAATCTCCCGGCTGAATGTAATCCTCATCCACTCCTCTTTTTTGTTCATAATGATCAGCGTTTCCGGAAATTTTCAGAGGCGGTTCATTAAAAGCTTTGTTCTCAACCGGACCGCCAAAACTGTTCGGTTCATAATTCGGTGAAGAGCCGCCGTTATTATCAAAACGCATATAACCATCCCGCTGATAATTGTTTACTTCAACGTGCGGTCTGTTTACGGGAAGTGATTCAAAATTTACACCAAGTCTGTAACGGTGAGCATCGGCATAAGCAAAAATTCTTGCCTGAAGCATTTTATCCGGCGAGAATGAAATTCCCTGTACAACATTGGCAGGAGAGAAAGCCGCCTGTTCAATATCAGCAAAATAGTTTTGAGGATTTCGATTTAATTCCATTTCACCAACTTCAATAAGAGGATAATCTTTATGAGACCAAACTTTTGTCAGGTCAAAAGGATTCCACCGATAATTTTCCGCTTCTAACTCCGGCATCACCTGTATATAAAAAGTCCATTTAGGAAAATCACCTTTAACAATTCTGTCATATAATTCGTGGGTAATATAATCCGGGTTTTTTCCTGCAAGAATGTCTGCCTCATCCTGCAAAAAATTTTTAATTCCCTGCTTGGTTTTGAAGTGAAACTTGACCCAGAACCTTTCATTGTTTGCATTGAGAAAACTGTAAGTGTGACTTCCGTAGCCATTCATATGAGCAACACTTTTAGGAATTCCTCTATCGGAAAATAGGATTGTTACTTGATGAAGTGATTCGGGGACATTAGACCAGAAATCCCACTGCATTGTATCTGATCTTAAATTTGTATGCGGCTCCCGTTTTTGTGAGTGAATAAAATCGGGAAACTTGATTGCGTCTCTGATAAAAAATACTGGCGTGTTATTGCCAACTAAATCCCAGTTGCCCTCTTCGGTATAGAATTTAAGAGCAAATCCTCTTACGTCTCTTACGGTATCGGCAGAACCTTTTTCTCCGGCAACAGTACTGAAGCGCCCGACCATTTCGATCTTCTTTCCAATCTGCGAGAACAGTTTTGCTTTTGTGTATCTGGTAATATCATTTGTAATTGTAAGTGTACCAAAAGCACCAGCCGCTTTTGCGTGAACAACACGTTCAGGAATTCTTTCACGGTTAAACGCTGCTAACTTTTCAATCAAATAATGATCTTGAAGCAGAGTTGGTCCTCTTTCGCCTGCAGTAAGAGAGGTTTGATTATCGCCGACCGGAATTCCGGCAGCTGTGGTAAGTTGTTTTTCTTTACCCATTTTTAGTTCCTCCTTTATATCTCTTGTTGTTGGTTAGTTTTATTTCAATCCGGTTTAAGAATTATTTTTCCAAAACTGCTTTCAGCATCCAAACATGCTTCTGATATTTTTCCACCAAGCCATAAAACATTCCGGCAGATACTTCATCGTTTAACTCATCTTGAAATTTCTTTGCAGTTGCATTAAGTTTTATACCCACAGACTTATAGTCGTTAGCAATATTTTCTACCATTTCTGTAAAGTGCGGATAATTGCCTTCATCTTCTTTTAATGTAGCGAGTTTTAAATATTCCTTTAAAGATGCCGGTGCTTTGAAACCGAGTGTTCTTATTCTCTCTGCTACCGCATCAACACCAAGTGCCATTTCATCATATAGTTGCTCGAATGTTGTATGAAGCGCGTAAAAATAAGGTCCTGTTACATTCCAATGATAGTTCCTTAATTTTGTGTAAAGAATAAACTGATCTGCTAGGATTACATTCATTTCATCAATTACTTTTTTAACCGCTTCATTGTTGTTTTGATTTTTCATTTCATTTCTCCCTTTTTGACTTTTGACAGTTACAAGTCAATCATCATACCACGAAAAAAGATGTTAAACCGATTTAGAAACGCATAAAATAAAGAGGAAATTGAATTAACAACTGTATATCGTTATATTGAAAACCAAATATCGGTGCAAACTAAATATCGGTGAAAGATGAATGTGCAAGAGATAGTTCAGAGCGAATCATTGTTTCTCTCTCCAACTAAAACAATGGAGATTGTTCTTGATGCAATAAGTGAAATTATTCCTTATGAACTAGCCGTTATATTGAGCAAAGAATCGGATGAAAATCTATATGTGCGATATGCGCGCGGTCCGCTTCTTACAAATGAAGTGAAAGATTTTTCCATCCCTTTGAAGAACAGACCGGATTTAGTAGAAGTACTTGATAATGGAAAAGTAAAATTAGTAGAGGAAACAATCAACGAAAATCATCATGATACTTACGAAGGGCTTATCGACCTTCCTACCGGGCATTCATGTATGCTTGCACCTTTGAAGATTGACGGTGAAACATTGGGATTAATGACACTCGATCATCGGCAGTGCGATATGTTTACACCTCAAAGAGTAAACATTGCAAATTCTCTCACCAAAATAATTGCGCTGGCTCTTGCACAGGCTAAGGCAACAGATTTTTTATTGAATGAAAAAGAAACTTTGATCTACGAACGAACCTCATTAATTGGCGATATATCCTCTGTCGTTGAGGGTCTCATTGGAAAATCAGCGGCATGGATACAAGTAATTGAAAAAATAAAACTTGTTGCGCCAACCGAATCTCATGTAATGATTTTAGGTGAGACCGGTACTGGTAAAGAACAAGTTGCAAAAGCAATTCACACATTGTCAAAAAGATCAACTCAACCTTTTATTACTTTAAACTGCTCGGCGTTAAACTATAATCTTGCGGAGAGTGAATTGTTCGGTCATGAAAAAGGCGCTTTCACAGGAGCTGTTTCTTCAAGACGCGGTCGATTTGAATTAGCCGATGGCGGTATTTTATTCCTCGATGAAATCGGCGATCTGCCTTTCGATATTCAGCCAAAACTTTTACGTGCAATTCAAGAAGGCACTTTCGAACGGCTTGGAAGCGAAAAAACAATACATGCCAATGTTAGAATTATATGCGCTACAAATGTTGATCTCGAAAAAAAAGTTAAGGAAGGAAAATTCCGGGAAGATTTATTTTACCGGTTGAATGTATTTCCGATTAACCTTCCCCCCTTGTGCCAACGAAAAGATGACATTTATCTTTTATCCAATTATTTCCTTGAAAAGCTTTCGGAAAAATTTGGCAATAAAAAATTGATCTTATCTCATGAAGCATTAAAAGTTTTACGAGAGAACTCGTGGCGCGGTAATGTGCGCGAACTTCAAAATACACTTGAACGAGCCGTAATATTAAGCAAGGACGGCGTTATTAAACCGGTACACTTAATTTTCGAAAAGGATCATTCTGCTAAAAGCAATTACGAAGAGACTGGGTCTTCAGTTCAATCTCTTGATGAAGAAACAAAAAAAGTAATCAAAAAAGCTCTTCAACTTACAAACGGAAAAATTTACGGTAAGGACGGTGCCGCAGCTTTACTTAAGATGAAACCGACTACATTGCAAAGTAAAATTAAGAAGTTGAAAATTATGCCGTAGATTTTTAATGTACACTATTTGCTATTTAATCTAACAACCACTGTTATAGCCAAGTTTAAGCCGCAAGATCACAAATTTTTTGTGCAAGTATTTGGCGCTGAGGAAATTTACTCAAACCATTTTTTCTTCTTTAGTAGATTAAATTGATTTGTTACACTGAGTTACTCTGAGTAACAATATTTAAGAATATTTTTTCTGAAACCACAATGAAACATTCACCAAACCAATCAACACCGGCACTTCAACAAGCGGACCAATAACAGCAGCAAATGCTTCACCGCTGTTTATTCCGAACACTGCAACAGCTACTGCAATTGCTAATTCAAAATTGTTGCTTGCAGCAGTAAAGGAAAGCGTTGCTGTCTTTGAGTAATCTGCTCCGATCTTTCTTCCCATATAGAACGAAACAAGGAACATTATCACAAAATAGAACAGCAGCGGAATTGCAATCCGCACTACATCAAGAGGAATCTTTACAATGTATTCACCTTTAAGTGAGAACATTACTACGATTGTGAATAGTAGCGCAATAAGTGTAATAGGAGAAATCTTCGGAATAAATTTTTGTTCATACCATTGTCTGCTTTTCAATTTAAGAAGCGTGAAGCGCGTAATTATTCCGGCTATGAAAGGAATTCCGAGATAAATAAAAACACTCTCCGCAATCTGTCCAATTGTTATATCAACTTTGAATGATTGTAAACCGAGCCAGTGAGGTAAAACCGTTAAGAATACATAAGCGTAAATCGAAAAGAAGAGCACTTGAAAAATCGAGTTGAACGCAACCAAACCCGCAGCATATTCCGTATCACCTTTTGCAAGTTCGTTCCATACAATTACCATAGCAATACATCGAGCCAAACCGATCATAATTAAACCCGCCATATAATGCGGATAATCTTGAAGAAAAATTATTGCAAGAACAAACATTAAGATTGGTCCGATTATCCAATTTTGCACAAGTGAAAGAGAAAGTACTTTTACATTTTTGAATACATCGCCCAGTTCTTCATATTTAACCTTTGCAAGCGGAGGATACATCATCAAGATTAATCCAATCGCAATTGAAATGTTAGTTGTTCCGCTCTGAAATGAATTCCATAAATTTACAATTCCCGGGAAGAGATAACCGGAAAAAACACCGATGAACATTGCAAGAAAAATCCAGAGCGTTAAATACCTATCAAGGAATGAGAGTTTTTTTGTAATCGAACTCATAATTATTCCTCTTTCTTTAATTGGTCTGTAATGAATTCTTTTATCCGGATAACGGTCGGTAATCCATTTTTATAATAACGGCATGCGAGGTTTGCTTCACTAGGTGCCGGCATATTTTCTAAGTCGATTCCGTTAATCAATACAGTCGGTGAACCGCGAAATTTTACCCGCTCAGCTTCTTCTTGAGTTTCTACAAGTATTTCTTTGTATCTAATTCGTTCATCAAATTCCTCCATTGCTGCCTTTACCCTTAGTATCATCTCTTCGGAGTTTGGACAACCATTAAAAAATTGAACCTCTATAAACACCATTTCTACTCCTTACTTTTTATATTATCAAATTCTTTTATCCATTCTAGAATTTGATTTTTAATCTGGTCTCTTATAGTTCTGGTAGCGTTAAGCTTAGCGTCATAATCACCTTTAATTTTGGATGGATCTTTGAAACTCCAATTAATATAGTCTCGGACACCTGGGAATATTGGACATCTTTCGGCAGCTTCTTTATCGCACACGGTAATAACATATGAAAGTAATCTCCCCTCCTTGAAAAGTTCAAACACACTTTTTGTCGTGTTATTGGAAATATCAATCCCTTCTTCCTTCAAAACTTCCACTACTAGAGGATTTAAAGTGCCTGGCTCCAACCCAGCACTTTCTGCGATAAATCTATCACGTCCAAATTTATTCAAATATGCTTCAGCCATTTGGCTTCTTGCACTATTGTGGACGCAAACGAAAAGAACTTTTTCTTTAGTCATATGACCTCTATTTATTTTATTTCTGCAAGTGCATTCATTAACCAATGAGTTAAGGGTATCTCTAAAACCTTAATGTTTAGCATTTTCTTAACTCCTTAAATTTTCTTTATAGAATTTGTAAAAGTCATTTTTGATTTCATCTCTGATTCGTCTAAACTCGGAAAGAATTTCTTCCTCTGTTCCGGTTGCATCAGCCGGATCTTCAAATCCAATGTGCAATTGCTTTCTAACCTTTCCTATAAATACCGGACAAGTTTCCTTTGCGTTATCACAGACGGTAATTACATAATCAAAGGAATTATTTAGAAATTGATCAATCATTTTCGGAAAGTTCTTTGAAAGATCAATTCCAACTTCATTCATAACCTGAATTGCTTTTGGATGAACTTGCTTGGATGGATTTGTTCCGGCAGAATATACTTCCAATTCCGAATCAAAGGACTTCATAAATCCTTCAGCCATTTGACTGCGGCAACTATTTCCGGTGCAGAGTATCAAGATTCTTTTATTTCCCGCTGAGCGGGATTTCATTTCATTCAACATTTTATATTTCCTTTCTTCTAATTCGCTATTTACCGAATTATTTAAGCAAAAAAAATTATAACCCACAAACTTTATAACGATCTACAACTTTAACTTTCTGTTTATCAGTATCAATCAATTGATTATCACCGATCCAAAAATCCAATGAGCTGAGAATTGCAGAAATTCTTTGATCACCCGGTCGCTGGTTTATTAAGTAGTTCACCCACTTGCCTTCTCTATCTTCAAGTATAAATCCTTCTTTCTTTAATATACTAAGATGTTGAGATACGGTAGAAGCGGCAAGTTGGAGAATATCGGTTATTTCGCAAACACAGAGAGGTTTTATTTGAAGCATTTTCAAGATACGCATACGGTTCTTATCCGATAACGCCTTGAATATATTTGTCGATTCTTTCATAATTTCATTTCGTTGTTAACCGAAATATAACTTGCCCTCTTATAACTTCCAAATTAATTCTTTGCTGAATTCACTTAGGTGAATAATATTTTTTAAGTAAAAAGGAGAATACGATGGGCTGCTTTGTCAAAAATGAAGGATACACCAATCTCCAAAAAGATGTAGTTAAATACGCTAAAACTTTCTCTCATCCGGCAAGAGTAACAATAATGGAATTGCTCGTAAATATATTCAATTGTATTTGTAACGATTTGGTTGAGAGTTTGCTTTTGGCACAATCAACTGTGCAATTGTCATCAAAAAAAATAAATGTCTATTTGGATTTAAGTATTTCGACTTTGTGCTCATATCCTAAAACTTTTTGATAAAATTCTTCCGGAAGTGGAACAGATTTTTTTAAAACCGGATCTACATGGGCAAGAACACCTGTGCCTTCTGCAATGATAATTCCTTTATCTAAATTTTCTATGATATGTTCAAAACCAAAACTAGAATTTTTTATATATGCAATTCTTGTGTATACACGCAATCTATCTTCGAAAAGAGCAGCTTTAAGATAATTGATTTCATTCCTAACCATATAAAAAGTAGTCCCATCAAGTGAAATTCCTTTTTCGGGAAGAAAGCCAATATCCTTTGCATACTTAATTCTGGCTTGCTCAAAGTAATTAAAGTAAACAGCATTGTTGACGATATGCAGCATATCAACTTTATCAAAAGTTACTACTACATCATAATAATTTTTAAAGTCGGATTTGTTTTTTGTGGGCTTCATTAAATTATCTTCAATAAAAGTTTAGAGAATTTTTTTAAAAAAATACTTTAGAAGAAATTGTATTTAATTGTAAAATCCAAAATATTTAGCTTCCTTTAACATTACGAACAATCTTTTCTATTCCATCCCATTGTTCTTTTGGAATTGCTTGCAGAATGTTGAACTGTCCGGCTCCATTTAGCCATTCGCCTCCGTCAATTGTTACAACTTCGCCATTAATGAATGAAGAAAAGTCAGAAATTAAATATGCTGCCAAGTTTGTAAGTTCTTGATGTTCGCCAACGCGTTGAAGCGGGACTTTCTTTTTTAAATCAAATTTATTTTGAAGATCGCCCGGCAATAATCTTTCCCACGCACCTTTAGTCGGAAAAAGTCCCGGTGCAATTGCATTAAAACGAATTCCATACTTTGCCCATTCAACTGCAAGCGAGCGTGTAATTGCTAGAACTCCCGCTTTTGCTGCTGCAGATGGAACAACGAACGCAGATCCTGTCCACGAATATGTTGTTACAATATTCAGCACAGTAGCTTTTTGTTTCTTCTCAATCCAGTGTTTTCCGAAAGCAAGCGTGCAGTTGTATGTCCCTTTTAATACAATGTTAATAATAATATCAAAAGCTTTGTTCGAAAGACGCTCAGTTGGACTGATAAAATTTCCGGCTGCATTATTCACTAAGCCATCAACTTTACCAAATTTTTCAACTGATGCTTTTAATAATTGTTCAACTTGATGATAATCGGAAACATCACATTGAAAAGGAAAAACTTCGTTTTTTGTTGCATTCGAAATTTCTTCGGCTGCTTTTTCAAGTATATCCAATTTGCGGCTTGTTATAACGAGCTTTGCTCCAAGTTCCGAGAAATATTTTCCCATCGCTTTTCCTAGTCCGGTTCCGCCACCGGTGATTAAAATTACTTTCCCTTCAAGCGAACCTTCTTTAAGCATTGGAGTATTATAGTTTTGTTGTAACATTGCTTATCTTTTATCTTAGTCTTCTTGTTGATCCTCTACGAGGATATGTTTTGTATCGTACCCCTTTGTTTTGCAACAATGAGGTTGTCTCATAAGTAAAATTTTTTAAATAATAGACCGCTGATAAACACAGATTAAACAGATTTTCGCAGATTTTTTATTTGAATAATTACTTATGAGACAACCTCATTAAAAACAGTAACCATTCGCTTCAATCATCCGGTTTGCTATATTTCTTCTTAACTTAGCTGTGTTTATAAGATCAAACTTTGCGAATCGTTTCAAACCAAGTGTTAAAAGTTTAAGCTCATCACCTTCGGCAAATGAAGAAATGGCATGCTTGCCGTAAAGATTAATTCTTTCAAGTGAATCGCTTACATATGTTTGTGTCATATCAATATATGGTTGAAGTTCAGCTTCGCTTTTCATAGTTGCTAATTTCTGCGTTCTAAGAATTGCGGATTCTGAAGTGAAAACTTCAATTAACATATCGGTTAGATTCATGATCATTTCTTGTTCATCTGCTAACTTCTGCATAAACTTTTGAACAGCCATACCGGCAGTCATTAATATTGCTTTCTTCGCATTTCTGATTGCTTGTAATTCTTTAGCAAGAACTCCCGATGGTTCTTCACCATATTCGGGGACGCTCATCAACTCTTTTTGAATTGCCATTGCTGGACCCAATAAATTAAGTCTTCCTTTCATCGAGCGTTTAACAAGCATATCAACCGTAAGAAGACGATTGATTTCATTAGTGCCTTCAAATATTCTGTTGATTCTTGAATCGCGGTAACCGCGTGCAGCGGGATATTCTTCCGAGTAACCATATCCACCGTGAATTTGAACGGTTTCATCAACAACATAATCTAAAACTTCTGAACCAAAAACTTTTAACATTGCGGCTTCAATTGCATATTCTTCAGCAGCACCAATCATAGCTTCGCTGTAACTTTTTCCGCTTGCAAGCAATTCGTGTTCTTTATCATTTATCAAACCGCTGGTTCGCATTGTTGCTGATTCAGAAACAAAAATTCTTATTGCTTGTTCCGCTAATTTGTATTTGATAGCTCCAAAGCTTGCAATCGTTTTACCAAATTGTTTTCGTTCATTTGCATATTGAACAGCAATCGAGCAAAATCTTTTTGCACCGCCGGTTGTCATTGCACATAATTTGAAACGACCCACATTCAATACATTGAAAGCAATGTAATGACCTTTGCCAATTTCACCGAGAATATTTTCTTTAGGAACTTTTACATTATCCAAAAATAATGCTCGTGTTGATGAACCTTTGATCCCTATTTTGTTTTCTTCTTCACCACGAGTGAATCCGAGCGAGTTTGTATCAATAATGAAGCAAGTAAATTTATCACCATCGACTTGTGCGAATGTAATTAATATGTCTGCAAAGCCGCCGTTGGTGATCCACATTTTTTGCCCATTAAGAATATAATACTTTCCATCATCAGAAAGTTTAGCCGTAGTTTTTGCAGAGAGTGCATCTGAGCCGGAAGTCGGTTCTGTTAAACAATATGCTGATTTCATTTCACCGGAAGCAAGCTTTGGAAGATATTTGGCTTTCTGTTCAGCATTACCGTAGTAAAGAATTGGAAGAGTTCCTATTCCGGTATGCGCGGCAAATGAAACACCAAAAGAATAACTTGTTCCTAATTCCATGGCAAGAAAAGTGTTGGTGTTAAAATCTCCGCCAAGTCCTCCGAATTCTTCCGGAACAGAAGTACCAAGTAACCCGAGTTCACCGGCTTTTTCCAAAAGAGAAATTGTTAACCCCGGCTCTTGTTTATCAATTGCATCGAGCTTTGGCCAGATTTCATTTTGGACAAAACTGGCTGCTGTTTCAACCATCATTTTTTGTTCTTCATTAATTTCTTCCGGAATGAAGATACTTTGCGGATCACTATCTTTAATCAAAAATTCTCCGCCGAACAAAATTTTGTTTGTTGTTTCGTCAGACATAATTAATTCCTTTTATTAATTAAATTATTTTTCGTTCAGTTTAATAATTCATAAATACCGGCGACACCTTGTCCACCACCAACACAAGCCGTAACCATTCCATATTTTTTATTTCTTCTTCTTAGTTCGTGAAGAATTTGAACTGTGAGTTTTGCACCTGTGCAGCCAAGCGGATGACCTAATGCAACAGCACCGCCGTTAACATTCAATATTTCTTCATTCAATTTCAGTTCGCGTATTACTGTTAATGATTGAACCGCAAATGCTTCGTTTAATTCAATAAGATCAATATCATTCAAAGATAATCCCGCTTTCTCTAATGCTTTTGGAACTGCTGCGACTGGTCCGACTCCCATTATCCGTGGATCAACACCTGCAACTGCGTATGAAACTAATCTTGCAATCGGGTTTAAGTTTAATTCCTTCATCATTTCACCGGACATAACTAGAACGAATGCGGCTCCATCAGAAGTTTGTGATGAGTTGCCGGCAGTAACAGTTCCTTTTTCTGCAAAGACCGGTTTTAATTTTGCTAATGCTTCAATTGTTGTATCTGCTCGTGGTCCTTCATCTGTATCAACTATAAATTTTTTAGTTTTCTTTTTGTTCTCTTCAACATAAACGTGTTCAACTTCTATCGGAACAATTTGATCTTTGAAGTAACCGTTGTTGATTGCATTGACTGCTTTTTGATGTGACTTGAAAGAAAACAAATCCTGTTCTTCGCGGCTAATTTTAAAATCCTTTGCAAGTTCTTCCGCAGTTAATCCCATTCCTAAATAATAATTGGGATTTGTTTTTGCGATCATATAATTCGGTGCAAGTTTCCAACCGGTCATTGGAACGAGCGACATTGATTCGACACCGCCGGCAATAATACAATCCATCATACCGGTATGAATTCGCGCAAATGCTGTTGCAATTGTATCTATACCGGAACCGCAAAATCTATTTACGGTTGAACCGGGAGTTTCGATTGGAAGAGATAAAAGTGAAATCATTCTTCCGACTTGTAATCCTTGTTCAGCTTCAGGAAATGCGTTTCCGACAATGACATCATCAACACGATGAGGATCGAGTTGCGGAACAGATTTCATCAGATGTTTAATTACTTCTGCGCCAAGATCGTCCGGGCGATGAAAACGGAACCCGCCTTTTTTTGCTTTACCAATAGCGGAACGAAATCCGGCAACTATAAATGCTTCTCTCATAATTATTCTTCTTATTTAATTTTAAAATTCATTGTTAATTAATTTCTTAATGGCTTACCGGTCGTTAAAATGCTTTGAATTCTTTCCAAAGTTTTCTTTTCACCTATCAAGCTTAAAAATGCTTCGCGCTCTAAATCCAACAGATATTGTTCTGAAACCAAACTGCCTTCAGAAAGATCTCCGCCGCACATAATGTAGGCAAGCTTTTCTACAATTTTTTTATCGTGATCAGTAATGAAATTTCCTAATCGGAACGAATGAATGCCGAGTAACAATGTTGCAAGTGCGGTGCGACCGAGTACTTTAATATCAGTTCGCGGAATTGGTTTTGTATAACCTCTGTCTGCCATCAGAATAGCATATTTTTTTGCATCGGCAATTACGCGATCTGGATTTATGGAATAAGTATCAAGTCCTTTTCTAAAAATTCCCATATCAAAAGCTTCTTCTGCAGAGGTTGATACTTTTGCAGTTGCGATGTTCATAAATCTTTTTTGAAGTTCCGGAAGTTCGATTCCGCCTTCAATATAAGTATCGGAAGCCCGAAGTGTCATTTCTTTTGTGCCGCCGCCGGCGGGAATAATACCCACACCTACTTCAACCAAACCGATGTAAGTTTCTGCAGATGCATTAATTTTATCTGAGTGTAAACAAACTTCGCAGCCGCCGCCAAGTACTAATGAATGCGGTGCAACTACAATCGGAATGTTTGAGTAACGAACGCGCATTGTAGTATTCTGAAATTGTCGAACTACCATATCTAATTCATCATACTCTTGTTCTGTTGCAAGCATAAACATCATTGCTAAGTTTGCGCCGGCAGAAAAATGTTGTCCGTTATTTCCAATTACTAATCCTTTAAAATCTTTTTCAGAAATTTCAATTGATTTATTTATTGCTTCCAAAATTTCTGAACCGATTGAATTCATTTTTGTTTGGAACTCGAGATTAACAACTCCATCACCAATATCGTGCAAAGTTGCACCGGAATTTTTCCAGACCGGTTCATTTGCTCTATAGTTATCAAGAATAATAAAATCACCTTTGCCGGGAATTTCTTTATAGGAATTAGAAATGATATCGTAAAATTTCATCTTTCCATTTTCGGATTTATAGAAAGAAGTGAATCCGCTTTCCAACATTTTCAAAACCCAATCAGCGGGTTTCATATTTGTTGAGGTCATTTGCTCAACTGTTTTTTTAACGCCGAGAGCATCCCAGGTTTCGAATGGCCCTAATTCCCAACCAAATCCGGCACGCATTGCATCATCAAGTTTATAAAGCTCATCACTAATTTCTGGAATTCTATTTGATGAATATTGGAAAATGTAAAAATTAAGTGAGTGTAAAAATTCTCCCGCTTTATCTTTGCCGCCGTGCAAAACTTTTAATCTGTCTTTTAGATTATCAATCGGTTTTGCAGCAGTAACAGAAGCCATATTTGATTTTGGACTTGGCTTGTACTCAAATGTTTCTGTGTCAAGTTCAAGGATTATTTTTTCGCCTTTTTCATCTTTTGATTTCTTGTAGAAACCTTGTCCCGTTTTATCACCGAGCCAATTGTTCTCAACAAGTTTGTTCACATAATCCGGAATTGCAAAAAGATCTCTTGCTTCATCTTCCGGGCAATCGTGATAAACATTATTTGCAACTTTCACCAGCGTATCAACACCAACAACATCAGCAGTTCTAAATGTTGCTGATTTTGGTTTGCCGGTCAGTGGTCCGGTCAGAGTATCAATTTCTTTTATACTCAACCCCAATTCTTTTTTCAGCTTAAAGACAGCCATAATGCTGAAAACACCGATTCGATTTGCTATGAATGCTGGCGTGTCTTTGCATAGCACTGTTGTTTTGCCAAGATACAAATCACCGTACCACATCAAAAAATCAATAACATCTTGACTTGTTTTTGGTGTTGGAATAATTTCTAATAGTTGAAGATAACGCGGAGGATTGAAGAAGTGTGCCCCGCAAAAATGTTTTTGAAAATCTTCGCTTCGTCCTTCATTCATTAAATGAATAGGAATTCCGGAAGTGTTTGTTGTAATCAAAGTCCCGGGTTTACGAAACTTTTCAACATTATCAAAAACTTTCTTTTTGATCTCCAGATTTTCAACAACCGCTTCGATAATCCAATCAACATTCGAAAGCCAGTTCATATTGTCATCAAAATTACCGGTAGAAATTCTTGAAGCAAAATCAGTTCGATAAATTGGTGATGGTTTTGCTTTGAGAACATTTTGTAGATTGTCATTTGCTATTCTGTTGCGAACAGCCGGGTCTTGCAAAGTAAACCCTTTTTTCTTTTCGGAATCATTCAATTCCTTTGGTACTATATCTAACAAATAGACTTTGCATCCAATATTTGCAAAATGAGTAGCGATGCGTGAGCCCATTACGCCGGAACCAAGTACAGCAACTTCATTGATTTTTCTTTTCATAATGTTTTTTATTTAGTTTGTAGTTAATGGTTCTGAATAAATTTTGTCAATTAAGTGTGCATAATTTTTCATAATTACTTTTCGCTTTAATTTTAATGTCGGAGTCAATTCGCCTGAGTCAACCGTCCAATCTTTATCAACTAATTCGAATTTTTTTATTTGTTCAATATGGCTGAATCGTTTATTGTAATGCTGAATTTCCTTCCAGATTCTTTCCTTTACAGCTTCAGTACAGGTCATTCCTTTTTCAAGATAATCTTTAACACTTTTCTTTTCGCACCATTTTTTTATGAAATCAAATTCCTGTACAACAAGCGCGGCACAGAATTTTTGATTTTCACCAATTACAATAATATTCCTTATGAAGAGAGATTCTTTCATTTTATTTTCGATTGGAAGAGGAGTAATAAATTTACCGCCGGATGTTTTAAAGATTTCTTTTAATCTATCAGTAATTTTTAAATATTTGTCATTAACCATAACTCCAATATCGCCGGTATGAAACCATCCTTCATCATCAATCGCTGCTTTGGTCGCCTCCGGTTTATTGTAATAACCAAGCATAACATTTGGACCTTTGGTTAATATTTCGCCGGTTTCAGCGGCAATCTTTATTTGCACATCCGGAATTGTATAACCAACAGTTCCTATATAAAAATCTTCCAAACGATTGCACGTGATGACCGGACTTGTTTCGGTGAGTCCATATCCTTCAACAATATTAACACCGGCAGCAGTGAAAATTCTTCCGAGACGCGGCTGTAATGCAGCGGCGCCGCTGATAATTCCTTTAACTTCACCGCCGAGAGCTTCAAGCCATTTTGAAAAAACAATTTTTCGTGCTGCCCAAAGTCGTACATCATAAAATAAATTGGTTTTACCTTGTGGATGAAAATGATTTGCCAGATTTACAGCCCAGCCAAAGATTGCTTGTTTCGGTTGTTTAAGTTCTCTTCCCTTTTCCATAATCTTATCATAAATCTTCTCAAGAAGACGCGGTACGGTTGTAAAGTAATTCGGTTTTACTTCTTTAAGATTATCACCAACCTTTTCAATACTTTCCGCATAATAAATCGCAGCACCGATTCTCATATAATAATAAACTGCAGTTCGTTCGAAGATATGACAGATAGGAAGAAAACTGATAACACGATGAGAATTATTTATTGGCATAATTTGTTGAATCGAATTTACATTACTCAAAATATTATTGTGAGAAAGCATTACTCCTTTTTGAACTCCGGTAGTTCCGGAAGTATAAATTATCGTTGCTAAATCATCTGGCTTAACACTATCTTTAATCTGATTAAGTCTTTCTCTAAGTGATTCATCGGCAATCTCCAAAATTTCTTTCCAATGTTTTTTACCTTCAAGTTTATCGAACGTGTAGATATCAATCAACGATTTTACTTTGTGCTTGATGGAAAATATTTTTTGATACAAATCCAGATTTGCAACGAAGACATATTTCACTTCTGCATCGTTTAAAATATATTCATACTCTTCGACACTGATATTAGGATAGATAGGAACATCAACGCCACCTACTTGAAGAATTCCAAGATCAACAAAATTCCATTCAGTTCTATTTGGAGAAATAATAGCAAGTTTATCCCCGGGATTAACTCCAAGCTTCAACAGACCGAGACCAAACTTATCTATGATTGATTGAACTTCTTCGGTGCTGTAACTTATCCATTGACCCTCTTTTTTATCAGAAACACAATTTTTAATTGGATAATTTTCTATTTGAAAGGGAATCAAATCGAAAAGTCTTTTAGGTTCAGCCATAGCTACCTCAATTTTTATTTTGTTGATAAATAACTAATAAGCTTTTTTTTGTTTCAAGATAAGCGAAGAAGGGAGATAATGCAAGCGAAATTTCGCTGACAAAGAATATTAGCTGGGATTTCTCTCGAAAACATCTCTATATTTGGAACAAAAAAAGAGAAGTTTTGAAAAATCACAACAATTATATTAAGCTGATATTCGGCTTGAAGATGAAACAACTTCGCCAAGAGCAAAATTTTTCATTAGTTGATTTAGCCGAGAAATGTGCTCTTTCTGTTTCTTACTTAAATGAAATTGAAAAAGGGAAAAAATATCCTAAGGCAGATAAGATTGCTCAACTTGCTCAAGCTTTGGGTGTGAGTTATGATGAACTTGTTACATTAAAACTTACCAAAAATTTAACTCCCATTGCCGAACTGATTGAATCAAACATTCTTGAAATGCTTCCGCTGGATCATTACGGAATTGATTTGAACAAATTTATCACTTTAATGTCTGGTGCTTCTTATCAATTAAGTGCACTTGTAACAACAGTTATTGAAATGGCGCGAAGTACAGAATTGAGCCAAAATAATTTTAGTAGAACCGCTTTACGAATATTTAAGGAAATTAATGACAACTATTTGGCAGATATCGAATTATCGGTGGAAAAATTTGTTGATGATTCTCATTTAACTATTGAACCTCCAATAAATTATGAACAACTCTCTCAAATTCTTATTCAGCATTATAACTACAAGCTGGATGAAAGCAGATTCAACAATTTTGAAGAGCTTGAACAATTACGCGGAGTATTAAAACCCGGGAAACAACCGATATTATTTTTGAATCCACAACTCTCAAATGCTCAAAAATTATTTATTATAGGGAAAGAATTGGCTTACAACTATCTTAACATATCCAAAAGAAGTTACATTCACTCCAGTTTAAAATTAAATACATTCGATCATCTTCTTAATAATCATATTGCCGCATATTTTTCTGCCGCATTAATACTAAACAAAAATCTATTCACTGCGGATATAAATAATTTTTTCTCACAAGAGCAATGGAATGAATATTCTTTAATTAATCTAATAACTAAATATGATGCAACTCCCGAAATGTTTTTTCAAAGACTGGCGAATCTTTCAGGTAAAGTATGGGGACTCAAAAAATATTTTTTCCTTCGATTCAATACTATCACCGGGACAGACCGATATGAATTAACAAAAGAAGTCCGCTTAAACATAAAACAAAATCCGGGCGGATATCAAACTAATGAGCATTACTGTCGCCGCTGGGTCTCAATTAAAGTATTGAAAAAAATTAAAGAAGAATTAAACGGGTTAAATAGTTATGGCAGAATGAAACCGGGGATTATTCATTCTAAGTTTCATGAGACAAATGATGAATACATTTCTTTTTCTGTGGCACAACAAAACATTCTCGACCCTAATTCTTTTACAAGTGTAACACTTGGATTTTATTTAGATGAATTATTGAAGAAAAAAATTAATTTCTGGAATGACCCAAGCATTCCGTATAGCATTGTAAATGATACATGTGAGATGTGCAACATTCACGATTGCAAAGAAAGAATTTCCGAACCTACTACTTTAAGAAAGATTCAAAGATCATTAGACATTGAAAATGCAATCAAAAAACTTTAGAAATAAAACCCGGCATTAAATATTTAATCCTTCATACTTGGCAATTCTATTTTTGACTTCATCAGCAATAACTTTTGTAGTTTGAGTTGCGTAATCATAATAAACAAGCTTTGTTAGAGAAGTAGCAGCTTTGATCAACTCATTTCCTTTCTTTACGGCGATGATATGTTCAACATCAACACTTTTGGTTCCGAGTTTTGATACACGAGTAAAAACTTCAATATCATCTCCGAGTACAATCGGGTAAAGATAATTTATCTCAATTCTGCCTATGACAGCGTCAAAATCAAGACTTTCTTTTTTGCGATTAAAAAGCTCATTGAAATAATCGATACGCGCTTCTTCAAGATATGTAAGATAAGTGGCGTTGTTTACATGGCGCATTGCATCGAGGTCTGAAAATCTTACTTTTATTTTAATCTTACGTTTGAACTGTCTAATTTCTTCCATAGCAATTGCCTTCACAAATTTGTTATAAATTTATTCTTAAGTGAATTTCTTTTTATAAATGAAAATGCTCCTAATAATGTGACTGCTAAAATCAATTGAACGATTTTTTAATCCAAAATAGTGAAATGAGAAAAGAAATTCTCGAATTATACATAAAGGGTGGTTCCAAAAGCTTCTCACGAAGGGATGGATTCCCAAGAACCACCCTCTATTCAATTCTTCAATATCGTGTCAATAATATTGGGGGCGATTTTCTTCGCCCTTGCTTTACTTCCTCTCTCGCTTCACTTATTTTCAAGTAGTACAAAAATGAGTATTGATGCACTTTGATTTCACTCAAATATTATTTCTTCTTGCTTCATTCATAGCCGCAGTCGGACTCATATTTATTATTTATTCGCGTTCTTCGTCGGCAATTACTTCAAAGCTCTTCATTCTTACTTTGGTTTTGGTAATTGCGTATTTGATTTCACATACGGTTCACTTTGTCTTGATGCCCTCATACGATGTAACAGCTCTTGATATTTCTTGCCACTCCCTGTTGTTAATGATTTTGGTCTCGATTACTTTCTTTTCGTGGAATTACCCGATCCAACAAGAAATTGGCATAACACGTGGCTTGCTAATAATAATTCCTTCAACTATTCTTTTAATTCTTTTGTGGAATGGAAATTTCATTCAAGAATCCCATGCCCACATGAATATGTTTACAGCACATTTCTCATCACTGTATCCATTGTTCCTTTTTTGGTATCTCTTCCTCATAGTTCTAAATGCAACTTGGATAATTAAGAAACTTAAAATCTCCTCTGGCACAAACATCCGCAATCAATTGCTCTTTTATTTATTTGGATTGGTTATAACAAATATTGCGACTTTTATTTTTGGACTATTCTTGCCATGGATACTTGGTTTCTATTACCTTGTTGAAATAAGCCCTCTTGCATTTCTAATTGGTTTCATATTCTTTACTGCAATTGCGATTGGCAAATACAATATGTTCCCATCGGCAATTCAGAAGGTTCACAGCTTCAGCTTGAATAAAAAAATATTCTTCTCGGCTATCGTTATTGTTCCAATTATCATATTGCTCGTTCAAATTCCTCTAGGTAGAATTCTTTTTGACATTAACTCTAATCAAGAAATGATCCGTTTCTTTTTTATAAGTCTTTTTGTTGGCTTGATTGTAAGTGTAAGCATGTCTTTCATTGTTTCAAGATTAATCGCACAGCCAATTTCATTACTCAAAGAAAAAGCTATTGAGATAGAAAAGGGAAACTTTGCCGTAAAAGTTGAATATAATTCAAGCGATGAAATCGGCGAACTGTCCCAAGCATTCAACAGTATGGCTTTTTCATTGGACAAAAACATAACCGAGTTAAAATTACGCGAAGAAAGGATATCGGTTCTGCTAAATGCCTTTGAAAAATCTTTAGCTGCAATTGCTATAGTTGACCTGAACTTTTCAGTTATTGAAGCAAATCAACAGTTTTATGCTATTATAGAGAAAAACAAAAGCGAGAGCCAAACAAGTTCTATAGATTTTTTGCAGTTCAAAAATTCATCGGGCTTATTCAAAAATATAATTGATGAAGTAAATACCAGATCTGTTTATACCAGCGAAATCGAAATCAGTTCTGATGAATATAAAAAGACTAAATATTTACTTCTCTCTGTTACTAAAATCATTTCTGCGGAATCTTTACCGAAAGGTTACTTGTTCGTTGAAATAGATATTACAGATAAGAAGAAGCTTGAAGCGGAAATACTTCGTTCAGAAAAGTTTGCCGCACTTGGTAAGATGTCCGCTGTTCTTGCTCATGAAATCAAAACACCTCTCACATCAATAAAAATGAATGTGGATATTCTGCATCAAACGCTTCCTCTTCAGCCGGAAGATAAAGAAGCATTTCAAATTATCAGCAAAGAGATCAATCGTCTGACTGAGCTTGTTAAAGAGGTCCTACAAGTTTCCCGCACCGCACCGCTAAACCTTGCTAAACTAAATCTCAAATTCTTTGTTGATGAGATATTTCATCAAATCGAATTAGATACAAAGCAAAAACAGATTTCGTTTGTCAACGATACGACAGAAATTGAATTTACGGGTGACGCTGATAAACTAAAGCAAGTTTTTCTGAACATGATTCAAAATTCGATTGATGCCATTACTAAAAACGGAACAATCACAGTCTCCTCTCGCTTAGATGGCAATTATCTTTATATTCGCATAATAGACGATGGCTGTGGAGTTGCAGAACCGAATAATATTTTCGACCCATTCTTTACAACTAAAGCATCGGGAACCGGACTCGGGTTATCTATCTCACAAAGAATTATTGAACAGCATAACGGAACGTTTATACTTATTTCATCACGTCCCGGAGAAACAATTTTCGAAATTAAATTACCACTAAACAACTATGGAAAAGATTTTAGTAATTGATGACGACGAATCAATTCGTCAAACTCTCTCAAATTATCTTAAACGACTCGGTTATTTTGTCCTCTCTGCTGAAGACGGGAAAAAAGGTTTTGATGTCATTCAAAGTCAACAGCCGGATTTAATTATCTCCGACATCAAAATGCCAAATCTCACCGGACTGGAACTTCTTAAGAAAGTAAAAGATGTTAATCCTCTTACAAAAATAATTTTAATAACTGCTCACGATGATGTTCAAACTACAATTGATGCGATGCAGTACGGCGCATATGATTATCTTGAAAAACCGCTCGATATAGAACGGTTAAAAGTTACAATTGCACGCGCTCTCGAATCAAAAAACCTAAGTGAGAGAATTGATTCACTCATTGAAGATCAAGCCGAAGAGTTTCAGCCGGAAAAAAAAATCATTGGTAAATCTAAACCGATGAGAGAAGTTTATAAAATCATCGGACAAGTCTCTGCAAACCGCGTTACTGTTTTACTGCAAGGTGAAAGTGGAACCGGTAAAGAACTTGTGGCAAAATCAATCCATTACAGCGGAATTACAAAGTCGGAACCATTCGTCGCTGTCAACTGCACTGCTATAACCGACTCGCTTCTCGAAAGTGAATTGTTCGGGCATGAGAAAGGCGCATTCACCGGCGCCGATAGAACTAAAAAAGGAAAATTTGAACTTGCCGGCAGCGGCACAATCTTTCTCGATGAAATTTCCGAAATGTCCCAGCATCTTCAAGTAAAGCTTCTCCGCGTTTTACAAGAAAAAGAATTTGAGCGTGTCGGCGGTGAGTCTGTCATTCCGATGAAAGCAAGAATTATTACCGCTACAAATAGAGACATCGAACAGCTTGTTAAGGAAAAGAAATTCCGCGAGGATCTCTTTTACCGATTAAATGTTGTTAAGATAGAGCTGCCCCCACTCCGCAAAAGAAAAGATGATATTCCTCTTCTTGTAAATTCCCTTTTGCAAAAGATAAACCGTGAACTTCACAAAAATGTTCTTAAAGTTTCGGACGAAGTTATGAGTTTATTGAATCAGCACGATTGGACCGGAAATGTTCGCGAGCTTGAAAATACTCTTATGCAAGCTGTGGTTTTAACCAACGGAGATGTTCTACTTAAAGAACACATACTTCTTAAAAATCAATTCTCAGATTCTTCCTCATTTACGATTAATCTTTCCCTTGGGGAAGTTGAGAGAAAACATATCACTTCTGTTCTGGAACATACAAAGTGGAACAAATCCAAAGCCGCAGAAATACTCGGCATTTCTCTTCCTACTCTCTATTCAAAGATCGAGAACTATAAACTCGCTAAACCGGAATAAACAAAATCCTTTTTAAGAATCTTAAAACAATTTAAGAATTCTTTATAGTTTGAACAGCTCACCCCTCAAAAATAACCTAAAAAGCCGACAATTTACCGGCACACTTGTTGGCTTTACTATTCCCAAAATCAAAGAGTAATATTGTGGAAAGGATTATCTGGTGCATAATTTATTTGGCTATGATTGGATTTATGGTGTATCAAATACATTCATTCTTATACAATAATAGAAAGGATAAACGTACTAATCGGAGAATTAGATGATAGAAAAAATTATTGAATGGTCTGCGCACAACAGATTCATAGTAATTCTGATTATGAAAAGAAACATTAGGAGAAAAACGAATGCTTAAAAAAAATCTAACGGCGCTATTAATATTTTTCGGATTAAGTTTTGCGGTTTATCCTCAAGAATCTTCGACTATCCGATTAGAAGATTTAATTAAGGAAGCGCTTCTGAACAATCCTCAATTAAAAGCCGCACAAAATCAATTTTTAAGTTCTCAGACAAAAGTGAAACAAGTAACCGCTTGGGATGCACCTCAAGTTGGAATAGAATTATTTCAACTTCCAATTCAATCCTTTCCAAATCCTCTTAAAAACAATATGGAGACCGATTACTTCGTTCAACAAATGATACCATTCCCCGGAAAATTGAACGCGATGGGTTTATCCGCTGCAAACAATGCCAAGATGTATCAAGAGCAATTTAATGCGCTTAGAAACAATGTTATTAGAGATCTGAAGAACGCTTATTATGAACTTTATCTTGTTCAGAGAAAAATTGAAGTGAACAATGAGAACCAGGAATTACTGAAACAGTTTGTGGAGATAGCGTCAAAACAATATCAAGTTGGAATGGGAAAGCAAACGGATATAATACGCGCACAAACAGAATTGTCTTCTCTTGTCAATGAAGGGATAAACTTACTAAAGTCCAAGAAAGATATTGAAACCATGATCAATACAATTCTTAGCAGACCGCCTTATCAACAGTTGGGCAACGTTCCCGGTATTACCGAGGAGATACAAAGTTTTTCTTTTCAGCAATTACTTCCGGTAGCTGTTTCAAACAGACCGGAATTGAAAGGAATGAATTACAACATTGAAATGTATAGAAGCGAGTTGAAAGCATCAGAGCTTGAATACTATCCCGATTTTATGGTTCGACTAATGTATAAGAATATGGCAGATACAAAAGACGATTTCTGGTCGGCTATGATTGGCGTAAATATTCCAATTGCATTTTGGTCGAAGGATAAATACAGCGGAAAGGTTGAAGAAAATGAATTGAACATCAAAACTGCAGAAGAGCAATTCAATTCGATGAAGAATATGATCTCATACGAAGTGCAAAACGCAGTCGTTAAATTGGAAACGAACAGAAACTTATACAACCTAAATAAGAATACAGTAATTCCCCAAGCCGATCAAACACTTCAATCTACAATTGCCGCATATAGAACCGGCAAGACGGAATTCTTAATGTTGATAGATGCTTATCGGATGCTTTTTATGGCAAAGTTAGATTTTTATATGAGTGAAATGAATCTTCAGCAGGCAAAAGCTCAGCTTGAGCAAGCCGTTGGTCTTCCTATAGATGAAATTAATAATAAAATAAAATAGATATTCAAGGAGATTAAAGAATGAAAAAAATAATTATCACTGCTATCTTATTTCTTGTAGTTGGGTTAGGAATCGGCTGGCTTGTATTCAAATCAACTTCACCTTCTGAAAATGGGAAAGAAAGAAAAGTCCTTTACTATCGTAATCCAATGGATCCGGCACAAACATCGCCAACGCCAAAGAAAGCCCCGGACGGAATGGATTACGTTGCGGTCTATGCAGAGCAAAAAGGCGGAAGCGGTGAAAAGAAAATTGCTTACTACCAGGACCCGATGCATCCCTGGTTCACTTCGGATAAACCCGGCAAAGCGCCGGATTGCGGTATGGATCTAGTGCCCGTTTATGAGGGTGACGAGAATGTTGAAGGTATAAAGATTGACCCGGTTACAGTTCAAAATATTGGTGTAAGAATAGAAACAGTAAAAAGACAAAAACTTAATAATATAGTTAGGACGACAGGAAAAGTTGATTACGACGAAACAAAAGTTACTACCGTTACAACAAAAATTATGGGCTGGGTAGAAAAATTGTTTGTTGATTACACCGGCAAATACATAAGCAAAGGGCAGCCGCTCTTCGAAATTTACAGCCCGGAACTTGTAAGTACGCAAGAAGAATACCTGCAAGCAATCCGTTACTTAAAGAAAGTTTCTAAAAGTTCTGATGACGTTAAAAACGGCGCTCAAGAATTAGTGAGCAGCGCTAAGAGAAGATTATTGTATTGGGACATTTCCGAAAAAGACATAGATGAGATTGTAAAAAATAATGCGCCGAAGAAGACGCTTACAATTTATTCACCTGTAAACGGAACGGTTGTAGAAAAAATGGTATTCAAAGGGCAGCAAATTATGGCTGGAATGGAATTGTATAAAGTTGCCGATCTTTCAGATGTTTGGGTAATGGCAGATGTTTATCAAGTCGATTTACCCTGGATTAGACTCGGTCAAAAAGTTGACTTGGAGCTTTCCTATCTGCCCGGCAAAACTTACAAAGGAACATTAACTTACATTTATCCCTACTTAAACGAAGAAACTAAAACGATTAAAGTAAGAACCGAAGTAAAGAACACTTCAGATTACAATTTCAAACCGGGAATGTTTGCAACCGTAAAACTTGTTTCGCCAATCTCTGTGGATGCCGTTGTAGTGCCGGATCAGGCAATTATACGTTCCGGTGAAAGGACAATTGCCGTAATGTCTCTTGGCGGTGGTTACTTCGACCCGAGAGATGTTAAGTTAGGCGTTGCCTCCGACGGATTGGTTCAAGTGCTTGAAGGTATTAAAGAAGGTGAAAAAATCGTTGTCTCTTCACAATTCCTAATCGATTCGGAAAGCAATCTTAAAGCGGCAATCCAGCAGATGAAAGGACACGAAGGAATGGATATGAGCAAACCTATGGATGAACAAAAACCAATCGAAGACCATAGCAAAATGAATATGAACGGAAAAGATGAACCAAAGAAGAACGAAAAAATAAAATCTAAAAAATCCGACACGAAAAATATGGAAGATCAAGACATGAAAAACATAGACCACCAAAAGAGCGCGATTGTACATGAAGGAGTGATAGACTTGCAGGCGATAGATGAAAATAAAGACGGAAAAGTTTTTCAAGATCAGATGGATTGGAATGTTATTTCAGATAAACCCGGCAAATGCCCGATATGTGGGATGACTCTGAAAGAATCATCAATAAAAGAAGCGAAAGAAAATCTGATTAAACATGGTTTTAAAGTAAAATAGCCCTCACCCCCGTGAGGTTGTCTCATAAGTAAAATTTTTTAAATAATAGACCGCTGATAAACACAGATTAAACAGATTTTCGCAGATTTTTTATTTGAATAATTACTTATGAGACAACCTCGTAAATTCCCTCTATTTCCGGAGAGCGTTAAGGTGAAGTGAAGATGAATAAACATTAATAAAGAATTTTATTGGAGAAAAAATGTTAGAAAAAATAATAGAGTTTTCCATTAGAAATAAATTCATGGTTATCCTTGCGACTTTATTTTTAATCGGTGTCGGAATCTATTCAATGCTAAGTACACCGGTAGATGCGATACCGGATTTGAGCGATGTACAAGTAATTATTTATACAGAATACTCGGGTCAATCGCCAAGAATAGTAGAAGATCAGGTTACATATCCTTTAACAACAGCAATGGTTTCGGTACCCGGTTCAAAAGTAGTACGCGGATATTCCTTCTTTGGTTATTCCTTAGTTTATGTAATTTTTGAAGACGGAACAGATATTTATTGGGCAAGAAGCAGAGTGCTTGAGTATTTGAACTATGCACAGAAACGACTTCCAAATAATATTGTGCCTACATTAGGACCGGATGCCACAGGTGTTGGCTGGGTTTACGAATATAAACTTACTTCAGATACAAGATCGCTTCAGGAACTTCGATCCATTCAAGATTGGTATCTAAAATATGCTCTGTCATCTGTAGATGGAGTTTCAGAAGTTGCAAGCATTGGAGGGTATGTTAAACAATATCAAGTTACCGTTGACCCGGCAAAATTACTTGCTTACAACATTCCATTGAATATGGTTGATATGGCAATTAAGAAATCGAACAACGACGTTGGCGGCGAAGTAATTGAAATGGGTGAGATGGAATTTATGGTGCGCGGACTTGGATACATTAAAACGATTGATGATGTTAAAATTATTCCTTTGATGGTAGATAAAAAAACTAACACACCCGTTTATTTGAAAGATGTTGCCGATGTTACTCTTGGTCCTTTAATGAGAAGAGGGTTGGTTGAAGCTAATGGTGAAGGAGAAGTTGTCGGTGGAATTATTGTTATGAGGTACGGTCAGAATGCACTTAAGGTAATTGAAAATGTAAAACAAAAAATAGAAGAATTAAAAGCCGGACTTCCTTCAGATGTAAAAATTGAATCTGTATATGACCGTTCCGGTTTAATCGAACGGGCAATCGAAACTTTAAAAGAAAAACTCGTAGAAGAAATTTTATTTGTAGCGTTAATATGTATTTTATTTTTGCTCCATGTTCGAAGCGCTTTTGTGGCGATCATTACGCTGCCTACAGCAATACTTATGGCATTTATCGTTATGCGCTGGCAGGGTATTAATGCTAACATAATGTCTTTGAGCGGAATTGCAATTGCAATTGGTGCAATGGTGGATGCGGCAATAATTATGGTTGAAAACGCGCACAAGCATATAGAGCACGAAGCCCTAAAACCACCTGAAGAAAGAAAAGATAGATGGCAGTTGATTATTGACGCTTCAAAGGAGGTTGGACCTTCTCTTTTCTATTCACTGTTAGTGATCACGGTTTCCTTCATCCCGGTATTCACACTCGAAGCGCAGGAAGGAAGATTATTTAGACCGCTGGCATTCACAAAAACATATTCGATGGCAGCAGCCGCAATTCTTTCAGTTACTCTTGTTCCTATTTTGATGGGATACTGGATTAAAGGTAAAATTTTACCCGAAGAAAAGAATCCCATCAACAGATTCCTTATTAAAATTTATCATCCTGTTGTTGATTTTGTAATTAAGCACAACAAAGCTGTTCTTGTTACGGCGCTGATTATTCTTGGGTTAACAATAATTCCTTTCAAAAGTATTGGTTCCGAATTTATGCCGCCGCTTTATGAAGGCGATTTACTTTATATGCCTACCACTATGCCCGGTATGTCAATTACTAAAGCAAAAGAGATACTGCAACAGACTGATAAAATCATTAAACAATTTCCCGAGGTACATCACGTATTCGGAAAAATAGGACGCGCAGAAACTGCTACTGATCCGGCAGGACTTGACATGGTCGAAACTACAATAATGTTGAAGCCCGAGAATGAGTGGCGCCCCGGTATGACTGTTCAAAAATTAATTGATGAGATGGACAGAGCTATTCAGTTTCCGGGCGTTACTAATGCCTGGACGATGCCAATCAAAACAAGAACGGACATGCTTAGCACTGGAATCAAAACTCCCGTTGGAATAAAAATTTCCGGGCCTGATTTATTAACGCTGCAGGATATTGGAAAAGAAGTCGAATCGGTAATGAGAAAGGTTCCTGGAACTTTGAGCGCGTTTGCTGAAAGATCTGTTGGAGGAAATTATCTCGATATTGAAATCAATAGAAAAGAAGCAGCCCGTTACGGATTAACAATAGAGGACGTTGAAAATGTAATTCAAACCGCTATGGGTGGCATGTCTGTTACAACTACTGTTGAAGGATTAGAAAGATACACTGTTAACCTTCGTTACAGCAGAGAACTTAGAGATAATATCGAAGCGATGAAGAAAGTGTTAGTGCCTACGCCAATTGGTGAGCAAGTTCCAATCGGTCAACTTGCAACTATTACACCGCGCAAAGGTCCTATGGTTGTTAGAAGTGAAGATACACGCCCTAACGCCTGGGTCTATGTTGATATTAAAAATATTGACGTTGGCACATACGTTAAAAATGCGCAAAAAATTGTATCAGAAAAAATTAAACTGCCCACAGGTTATAACATTGCATGGAGCGGCGAATACGAATATATGGTGCGTGCACAAGAAAGATTGTTTTATGTAATTCCGATGACACTGTTCATCATCTTTGTAATCATTTATCTAAATACTAAATCTTTAGTAAAAGTTGGAATCGTATTTCTTGCCGTTCCATTCTCTCTTGTCGGTACTTTTTGGTTACTCTATCTGCTCGGATACAATATAAGTATCGCTGTTTGGGTTGGTATAATTGCACTTGCAGGATTAGATGCGGAAACCGGCGTAGTTATGTTACTCTATCTAGATGTCGCCTTAAAAGAATGGAAAGAAAAGGGACTGCTAACCGGATTGAAAGGATTGAAAGATGCTATCCATCATGGCGCTGTAAAACGAGTACGACCGAAAATAATGACTGCAGCAGTAATTCTTGCAGGTTTAGCTCCAATCATGTGGAGTCACGGAACAGGTGCAGATGTAATGAAACGTATTGCTGCGCCTATGCTTGGTGGTGTTGTAACTTCTGTTCTAATGGAATTGGCAGTTTACCCTGTTATCTATTACCTCTGGCGTTCTTGGGAAATGAAAAAAGAAGCAAAGAAAAACGGTCTGGTTTTAGAATAATAAAATCAGTAAGAAAATTAATTAACTAAAAAACAAAAAAGGAAAAAACATGAAAAACCAAATTGGAAAAACAACATTCTTTGCAGCATCATTATTGATGCTGCTCATTTCATTCACTTTGGTATCGGCTCAAGAGAAGCCCGATACAACCAAACATCAACATAATAAGATGAAAAACCATTATTCCAAGATGCATGATAAAATGCAAAATGCTGATTCCACAATGAATATGAAAAATATGGATCATAAAATGAAAATGGACTGCATGTCAAAACCCGACTCCTCTAAAACGATGAATGAAATGAAACATGATATGAAGAACATGGATCATGAAATGAATTCAATTGTCCATGAAGGTGAAATCGACCTCCAATCAATTGATAAAAATAAGGATGGCAAAGTCTTCCAGGATCAGATGGACTTTAATGTAATTTCTGATAAAGCAGGCGAATGCCCGCTATGCGGAATGAAATTAAAAGAAGTAACGCTTGAAAAAGCAAAAGAGGATTTGCTCAAACATAATTTCAAGGTTAAAAATACCGTAGAGCAGAAATGATCTGCTCTACTTTATATATAGATGAATGCTGTCAGCTAAGTGTTGACAGCATTCGTTATAATACATGAGGTTGATTATGCGATGCAATAAGTGCGGTGTAGATAATTCTACAGAAAATAAGTTTTGTATCAATTGTGGTGCTGAACTGAAAAATCAAATTGGGATTGACAAATCAATTTGTCCTTCTTGCGGCGTACAAAATTTACCATCGAATAATTTTTGTATTGCTTGCGGGAAGCCGTTAGTTAACGGAGAACCAAGTAATGATCGAAGAGCTTTAACCCAAACAAATGATCACAAGAAAAATAATACGAACACCAAGAAAAACACTATCCACCAGTCTCAAAAAAGTAAAAGAGAGATAGCAAACAAAACTCTGGGAATGAAGCCGTTATTAATTGCAATTGGAGTAATAGCGGTTTCTTTGCTAGCGGTAGTAGCGCTTAATTCTTTATTTAAGAAAGACGTTGATAGTCAATATCCTTTAGAAACAAAAAGCGCTAATCCTCTAGTGGAAGCCGAAGTATTTAATATCGCATCAAAGTTTGTCTGTTCATGTGGTACTTGCAATGAAGAATCTTTAGAAGTTTGTAAATGTGGACGCGCAATTGAGGAAAGACAATTCATAAGAGAATATGTTGAAAGAAATCAGAAAAAAGAAAACATAGTGTTTGCTCTTGCAAGTAAATATGGATTCTTAAAATCTCAATTTGCAGGAGAATTCAAACAAGTTGATAAATCAAAAATATTTGAGACTAACCAAATAACAATTCCCGCTATTAATCTTGAGAATAAGAAAAGTGATCTAGACAAAACGGCAAGTGTTTCAGATAGAGTTACAATCTTTTCTGCTTTTAGGTGTAATTGCGGCAAATGCGGAATTGACGAACTAAAAGATTGCAATTGCTCTCATCCTAAGGGCGCTCAAGAGGTTAAAAAATTTATTGATGAAAATATTTCTGCAAATAAATATACAGTTCAGCAGGTTATTGAACTGGTTAATAGTAAATACGGCGGTAAAAAAATATAAGGTGAATTATGATAAATGTTTCTTACTGTCCAAACTGTGGACAAAAGTTAATAGAAGCAGCGGTTTATTGCCCCGGCTGCGGTAATAAAGTGAAAAGCAATAATACGATCAAAAAAGAACGTGTTCTAAATAGCAAAGCCAACTCTAATAGGGTCTGGATATATATCGGATTGATTACTATAGTGATAGTTGGTGCGTTAATATTTTTTAGAAACAATGATCTATCCAAAGAGCTATCAGTTATTAACAAACAACCGGTTGTTTCAGATAAAGTGGTTTATAGTGAGGAACGATTAGACCATTCAATTACCTTAGCTTTTGTAAAGGATAACAAAATAATTCTCCCTTTAGATTTAGTAAAAGAGAAAAAATTTGTTCGCTTTCAAATTGCAGGCGGTAAGACAAATGATCTTCCAATAGTAGCTTACTTAACCGAAGAGGGCAAAGTTGTAACTGCTATTAGTATGTGCGAACCATGTAACTCAACTGAATTCCATATAAAAGGAAGCAATTTAATTTGTAATTCATGCGGAACAACATGGAATCTCAATGATCTCAAAGCTATCAGCGGTTCTTGCGAAAAATATCCGCCCGATCCATTGCCAAGTATTGTTGTCGGCAATGAAATACAAATTGAAAAAGCTCTTGTAGAGAATTGGAAAAGAAGAGTTTAACGATGAAAATATATTCTATTGCATTTCAAAGTCTTAGAAGAAGAAAAGCTAAAACAATTTTTTTGATTGTCGGATTATTTCTATCCGTGGCTTCTGTAGTAACACTAATTACCGTAAGCGAAAATATAAATAAAAGTGTTGCAATCAATTTGGATGAGTTTGGAGCTAACATTATCATTACTCCTAAATCCGATCAACTGATGATAAATTATGGAGGATTGAGTTTGGGAGAAGTTTCATTCAATAATTCGCAGCTTTCAGAAAATGATTTACAAAAAATAAATACGATAAAGAACCGAAAGAACTTATCTATCATTTCACCTAAACTTTTTGAGACTGTTAATCTGAAGGGTAAAAATGTTCTGATTGCCGGAGTTCGTTTTTCGGATGAACTAAAACTTAAAAAGTGGTGGATAATCAATGGAAGATCTCCCCTTTCCCCGAATAATCTTTTAGTGGGTTCAAACAGTGCGGAAGCTTTGCACATCAAAATCAATGATACGCTCCTAATCAAAGAGCAGCGGTTTGTCGTATCCGGTATTCTTTCAAATACCGGTTCGCAAGACGATGCTCTTATTTTTATGGATATTTTGACTGCTCGAACTCTATTTCACAAACCCGCAAAACTTAGCATCATCGAAATGGCAGCATTGTGTTACGACTGCCCCATCGAAGATATTGTTTCTCAAACTGCATCTGTTTTGCCAACGGCAAATGTTACACCAATCAAGCAAAACATTGAATCGAAAATGATGGCTGTTCATAGTTTTGAGCGGTTCTCGCTTGGAATTTCTTTGGTAATGTTAGTTACAAGCTTTTTAATTGTATTCGCAAATGTAAACGCTTCTGTAACCGAGAGAACCAAAGAAATTGGAATATTTAAATCGGTTGGTTATAGAAAATCACACATTCTCAAAATCATTTTAACAGAAGTTATTGCGGCAAGTTTAACAGCCGGCTTACTTGGGTTTATTGTGGGTGTATCAGTAGCAAAATTAGTTTTGCCCTTCCTTAGCATGCATGGACTAATTTCTTTTACTTATAATTTTACAACACTTCCAATTGCAGTATTACTCTCTTTGTTCGTAGGAATAACGGCATGTATTTACCCGGCAATAAAAGCATCACGGTTAGATCCAACAGTTGCATTTAGATTTATTTAATGAGGCATAGAAATGAGTTTAATAGAAATAGAAAATGTAAGTAAAGAATACAAATCCGGAACCGAGATCGTTGCTGCGGTGAATAATATTTCGTTGGAAATAGATAGAGGTCAATTCATAACTATTATGGGAGAATCCGGTTCCGGGAAAAGCACGCTTCTAACGATGTTAGGTGGTCTTTCTGTTCCCACAAAAGGGAAAGTGCTGATTGATGATTTAAATATTTATGCTCTTCCTCAAAATAATTTATCCGACTTCCGCAGGGAGTATTTAGGTTTTGTTTTTCAAGCTTTCCACCTTATTCCTTATCTCACTGTTGAAGAAAATGTTATGGTTCCTTTGGCTATTGGTGATCTGAACAGACAACAAAAAAGGGAAATTGTTCACGCTACTCTAGATAAAGTTCACCTAAAAAATAAATCGAAAAGACTAATTAACGAACTAAGCGGCGGCGAACAACAAAGGGTTGCAATTGCACGTGCATTAATTAACGACCCTTTAATTATCCTTGCCGATGAACCTACTGGTAATCTGGATTCAAAGACAAGTGAAGATATCATGGACATTTTTGGTTTTCTTGTTGAAGAAGGCAAAACAATACTTTTGGTAACGCACAATAAAGATTATCAAGCTTACGCAAATAAAAACATCTTTCTAAAAGATGGAAAATTAGACGGAGGTAACTAATGATAGTTGTAAAAGACCCGGTATGCGGAATGGTCTTTGTCAAAGAAGATGCCGCTGGACAAACACTTTACAAAGGTGAGACATATTATTTCTGTGCGCCATCTTGTAAAAAATCATTTGATAGTGATCCTCAGAAATACTTAGCAGCTTTCAATGATATTCAAAGTTCAAAAGGAAGCAATGAAATAAATATTAGAGAGGATGAAAAGGAATGAAAAAGATAACGGCTTACGTGAACACAACTAGAGTTCATTGGTTAGTTGAGGAATTACAAACTCTAGGAGTTCAAGAAATAGAAGTTACAGAATATTTCAAACCACTCTCCCAAATATCTCGGTTTGAATTATCATGTGACGACCATTTAGTTGAAAATGTGCGGACTGTCGTTCACAAAATCGGGTCATGCGGTCAGTCCGCAGATCATGCTTTTTTTGTTTACTCATTAGAAAGCAAAGATGGGGGATTAAAAAAAATGTATCAAAAATATAAAGGAGAAAATGAATGAGTGAATTCTACTATCTCACCATTTTCTCAAGTGGTGAAATTAATAATCAATCAATAACAAATAGGAGTAACACAATGAATATATTAAAATCATTCGCTAAAACAGCTATGATGCTTTCAGTAATGTTTGTTTTCAGCATTACTGTATCTGCACAACACCAACATGGCAGCGGAAGCGGCAATAATATGGGAGCCGGCTCTCAAATGCAGAACATGCAAAATATGGGAGCTAAAATGGGCGACATGCAAAACATGATGGCTCAAATGAATCAACTCATGGATAAAAGCGGCAAGATGCTTTCCATGATGCAAAACCAAAAAGATCAAATGGGAATGGGTTCTCAAATGACCGGCATGATGCAAAACATGAACGATATGTCGAAGAACATGAAAAACATGCTCGATCAAATAAACACCATGATGGGTGATCAGAAAATGATGGACAATCCAGAAATGAAAGATCACATGAAAGGCATGACCGACAACATGAAAAACATGATGAAAGATTATGACGACATGCTCGGCAAAATTAAGAAACTTCCAAACTCAATGAAGAAGTAGGGATAATAAAATGCAGATAAAAATTAAAAGCATATTTCTTTTAATTTTTTCCGTCATTCTTTTTAGTGGAGTAACTTTTGCTCAAGAGGGCTGGTCGCTTTCGACCAGCCTTCAATACTCCGGCGGAAATTATTATTACAATAATTACAGCAAACTCTTTTCTTTTTATGGCGGAGTGCGTTATCAATCAGAATATTTCAGCGTGAATGTTACCACACCAATTATTTTTAGCAATAACAATACACTCAGCCAGTCCGGTGGAATGATGCTACCGATTGGTGGTAACTCTTCCGGTAATAACTCCGGCGGAATGGTTGGCAATACAGGCAATGGTGGAATGATGGGTAGCAATGGAAGCAATTTTAATCCTTATATGTTCGGTTCTTCATCTTCTATGAACTCAAGCATTGGTCTAGGCGATATCTTTATGACGGGTAATTATCGATTTTATTCTAACTACGAAAATAGCTTTACAGCATCGGTCAATTATCAAGTTAAATTTCCAACAGCAAGCGGAATGACAAACATCGGTACCGGCAAATTTGATTATGGCGCCTCCGTAACTTTCCGCAAGGGATTTGATTCCTATCTCACAATTGCAGATTTGGGATACCTAAACATCGGCGATCCAAGCGGAATTACTTACAAAAATCCTTTTACCTATGGAGTTGGTTTCGGAAAATATTTTAATGATGGTAATTCATCGCTTCTACTCTACTATCAAGGTTACACAGAAATTGTTTCCGGTTACGCCGCACCGCAGCAGTTATCACTGGGGCTTAACCATCAGCTTAGTTCAAAACTAACACTTACACTTATCGGCGGTGTAGGATTAACTAAATTTTCTCCCGGTCTGTTAGTTTCCACCGGTGTTACTTGGCTCATTGGTGAATAATAAAAATGGAGTTTTTATGAAAAACTTATTTACATGCATTCTTCTATTGATGCTCTTTGCAACTGTGATCTCCCCACACGGCGGAAAAGATCATAAGAAAGAAAAAGCTGCTAAACAAGATACGTTAACCATAGTTGGCGGAGATACTATCACAATAAGCGGGGAATGAATTTTGAACTATAAACAATTTATATAATTATTTAATTAGGAGTTACTATGCAATTAATACCAGATTGGGCACCGAACATTCATCCGATGATTGTTCATTTTCCCATTGTGCTTTTAATAGCGGCGGTTCTTTTAGATGTTTCAGGTTTGTTTTTAAAGAGATTTAATTGGCTGGAAAAATCGGCGTTCGTTTTATACGCAATTGGAACTACAGTAATAATAATAACATTTTTTACAGGACGTTCCGCTTCTGACGGACTTAATATTCCCGCAAATGTAATCTCTTCTGTTAACGATCACGCTGATTGGGCAGAAACTACTATGTGGTTTTTTATTATTTATTCGATAGTACGTTTATCAATCGGCTTTTGGCTTAAGAAATTGAACAAAGCCATAGTTGTTCCTATTGTACTCATTGCTTTTGTTGGAGTTTATTTCCTTTTCCGTACTACTGAATATGGGGCTAAACTTGTTTACGGACATGGATTAGGAACAGGTAATATTTCAAGAATTGAAAAAACAGAAACAAAAAATGGACAAAAAGAAGAACAAGTTTCCGATTCAATTTTTACCAAAAGTAATGACGGCTCATGGAAACTGATTGCAGCGCAAGGTACAGCTTCCGTCTTAAAAGAAAAATTTAAATGGATTAAAGGTTCCGCTGATAAGCTAGACCCAATGTATGATCGGGACGAATCTGCTTTAATGCTTCATCCGGAGAAAGAAGTAGTATTTGTCTATGATAATAAAATTAAAAGCGTTCAGGTTACAGCAAAAATTAACATTGATGATTTTAATGGTGAACTGGAATTGATCCATCACTTCATAGATAAAAATAACTATGACTTTTTAAGAGTTGGCAATAGTAAGATTATTCTAGCGCGAAAAACTAATGAACAAGAAAATATTTTTGGAGAAGATCGTTATGCTAAAAAGGGTTGGATAGAGGTAAAAGTAGTGAGCGATGGCAAACATTTCCGCGGATATGTTGATAATAAAATAATTGTACACGGACACGATGATGAACCTAAACCCGGAAGTGTAGGTTTGCGCATAACTGGAAAAGGAAGTATAAGCATAAAAGAGATAATGGTTGAGTCATTGAGATGAAGCAGTGAAAGTATCAATCGGAAGAATATTTAAATAATCTCAGCAAAGACGGACAAAAATTTATTGGTGTTAAACCAGAGTAATCAAATATCAAAAACAAACCGAAAGGGAAAAAATGAAAGCATAACTTTCTCTCGCGCTGTTGTTATTGATGACATAACAACTCTGCCAACTCTTGTATTTTCTCCATCTTCTCTCTCTTTTTTCTTTATGCTATAAACTTAACTATTCTTTTGCCACCTAAAAATCCTCTGATCCTCTTTGCCGTTTACTTTTTGAAAATATTACTAAAATTTGCAACTATCACAACAAATCGCTATTATTCAATTAATCAATTGAATAGTTTTTTTTAAGAAGGAGCTATGACCGGAAGAGAATTCAAGGACTTAACATTTCAGCAATTTGCTAATATAGCAAACGCCTTTGCAAGTCCTAAGCGGCTGGAATTGATAGATATTCTATCACAAGGAGAAAGAGATGTTGATACTCTTTCCAGCGAAACAAATATGAACTTTGCCAATACATCCCGTCATCTTCAAATCCTAAAAAACTCAAAAATTGTAGTGAGCAGAAAAGAAGGAGTGAGAGTTGTTTATAGTCTAGCAAATGAAGAAGTTACCAAATGCTGGAAGGGATTACAGACATTAGCGGAAAAAAGTGCTGCTGAAATCAAAGAAACTGCAAGACTTTTTTTTGAAGAAAGATCCGCTTTCGTTCCAATCTCTACAAAAGAATTATGGGATAAGCTGAATAAGGATGAGATTACTCTTATTGATGTGAGACCAAAAGAAGAATTTATAAGCGGTCATCTTCCAAAAGCTATTTCTATCCCGTTAGGTAATCTTAAAGAAAGAACCGCTGAACTCCCGGCAAACAAGGAAATAGTAGCTTATTGCAGAGGACCATATTGCGTGCTCGCAGCCGAAGCTGCAAAACTTTTAACTAAGAAAGGATTCAACGTAGTTATATTAAAAGAGGATGTAAATTCATGGCAAGCTCAAGGGCTGCCAATTAATACTTAATTTATTGCGGTGTTATATGAAAGATCAAAATAACGTAAATGAAACTCTGAAAAATATCTTCTCCGATGCCGACTTAGTAGATGTTTTTTGTTCTCTCTATGAAAACCATTTAACATCAACAAAAATTGCTAAGTTGGTGAATCTCGATAGCATAACTATTGAAAATTATCTAAGGCAACTCCTTGAAATGAAATTAATCAAAAAATTTTCCGTCAACGATACTGATTCATATACTGTCGTAAATCCCAAAGTATGTGATTCAATATTGCTGTTAAAAGACGCTCTTTACCGGATTAATACTACCAATAATGTGGCTACATAAAAATAATAACAAAATAAATCTGGAGTTAAAAATGAGTAAGCTAAATAACGTTAACATAGACAGTGTTAAATCCTTTGAAGCACTGCTTAAGAAAGATCCTTCTAGTGCAAGAAGAACTCAAGGAATTGAGGGAGAGTGGATACTTGAGAATGGCAGCACTCAATTTGTATCTAAAATACAATTTGAAAATGGAGAGACTGAATTCAGAGTGGATAACCCGACATTTATGGGCGGAAGCGGTTCGCATCCGGGACCAATGCACTACTGCTTTTATGGATTAGCATCCTGCTATACCGGAACATTTGCAACTATGGCTGCTATGCTCGGAATCAAATTAAAAAAATTAACTACCAAAGTAGAAGCGGACATCAATTTTTCAAAAGTGTTTGGCATTGATGAGTCTCCCATAATGGAAGAGGTTCGTATTAAACTGACGGTTGAAAGTGATGAACCGATTGAAAGAATCAAACAAGCCGAGGAACTGGCTTTACAGCGTTGTCCGGTTGTCTTTACACTAAAAAATCCGGTTAAACTTGTTCCTTCAATAGAACTCATCGGTTAATAAAATATGAAGATACGTGAAAGCGGGATGCCTGAAGAAACTTACTGGGAATCTTTTTTCGATTCTCAATTTATTCTTTCACAGCTCCAGTTCGATCGTACAATAAACGATGCAGTTGAATTTGGTTCCGGATACGGCACATTTACTATTCCCGCTGCAAAAATTATTAAAGGTAATCTCTATGCGTTTGATATCGATCCGATTATGATTGAGCGCTTGAATCAAAGAATCAATGAAACAAAATCATCTAACATAAAAGCATTTAAACGCGATTTTGTGAAAGAAGGGACCGGACTTCAAAATAACTCCGTTGATTATGTTATGCTCTTCAATATTCTCCACGCAGAAAATCCCGCAGCTCTTTTGAATGAAGCATACCGCATACTCAAACCCGACGGTAAAGCCGGAATTATTCATTGGATCCATTCTTCAATAACTCCGCGCGGACCTTCTTTGGATATTCGCCCCACTTCGCTCCAATGTGTTGATTGGTTACTGGAAGCAAATTTTAAAATCACCAACAAAGAAATTTCGTTACCACCATATCATTATGGTATTATTGCTAACAAATAAATAGGAGAAATATGAAATACCTCATCCTGATAAATGATGCGCCTTACGGAACGGAAAAAGCATACAACGCGCTTCGTCTTTCAATGCAGATTCAAAAAGATTTTCCGGAAAATGAAGTAAGAATATTCTTAATGGCTGATGCCGCAACTTGCGCTTTGCCAAATCAAAATACTCCTAATGGTTATTACAACATCGAACGCATGTTGAAATCTGTTCTCCTCAAAGGTGGCCAAGTTAAAATTTGCGGCACTTGCGCTGATGCAAGAGGTATTAAAAATCTTCAATTGATTGAAGGCGCTCAAATCAGCACAATGGCTGAGTTAACTGCATGGACGGTTGATTCCGATAAGGTAATTTCGTTTTAGTTACCGTTTTTTATTCTAGGTTAATCCTATTCTATATGCTCTCGCTTATTTAATTTATTGAGATTTATTAATTCCTAAACTAAATTTTGTGCTGACTTGGATATGTAAGCCAGCATTATATCTGAATAAGTCACCTTACGCAAGGTGTCATTCTGAACGGAACGAAGTGGAGTGAAGAATCTCGGAATCGAGCAAAAAAGAAGTTTTTAGATTCTTCCCCCGATAAATCGGGGTCAGAATGACAAATAATAATGTTTTT